>JAFQWT010000063.1 GCA_017407375.1 Clostridia bacterium | reverse complement strand
TTGTTTTGTCGATCTATAAAAATCAGAATGAGTATATCGATATGTGTGATAGAAAGGTAAAAATATATCCCGATAATCCTGACGATATACGTAGCTATCTTTCAATATCCAAGCTTAAGATCATAAATGAATTTGAAACAGATCACGCATATGTAACGGTCAGCACAAAAGCCTCCCTTGTGTAAAGGGAGCCTTTTTTTAGTTCACCTATGCCTTATCAATTTTCCTGACAAGCACTGCTTTTGTAGACACAAAAGCAAAATACGGCATACCTCTTCCGAGATATACCGTATTCTTGCAAAACTGTCCTTTAGAGTTGCTCTCTAATGCCAACGGCTTTTCCTTTTATAGCTCGTCCCTTACCGCCTCCATGAGCGTGTCGCCTTGGTAGCGGAGCGTCAGGCGGAAGGGCGGGACCCCCTCCTCCAGAAGGTCAAGAAAGATGCGGTCGCCCTCCCACATCGGGAGCGTGCTCGCCTTTTCCTTTTTGACCCAGGCAAGCACCCCTTCGTTACATGTCGCGGCCAGCTCACCCGTAAAGGCGGTGGCGTGATAGAGGTGCATGACCTCGGCGGGGGCGGTGTCCGAGAGAAAGTGGATCCTGCCGACAAAGCGGTAGTCAAGGAGGGTAAGCCCCGTCTCCTCACGCACCTCGCGCAGAAGACATTCCTCGGCCGTTTCGCCCTCCTCAAGGCCACCGCCAATGCCGATCCACTTGCCCTCATTGACGTCGTTTTTCTTCTTCACACGGTGAAGGAGGAGGTACGCCCCGTCCTTTTCTATGTAACACAGAGTGGTATTTCTCATCATTTTGTAAACAAACCCTTACATCTTTTTTCAAGAACGAAAAGGAGTGGCAGCCCGATCGCTCCCACCGACAGCACCTCACCGAGCGAGACCGTGAGGAGAAGAAGGCCGTAGCCCTCGGGCACCCCGTAGGCATAGATCAGCACGGGCGGCACAATGGCGGCATTGGCGAGAACGGTGGGCAGGGGAACAAGGAAGCGCCACCGGCGCACAAGGCGGGCGCCCATGGCTCCAAGGAGGGTGGCCAGGGAGCCAAGGAGGATGTCCCACGGCGCGGCCCCCGTCAGAAGGTTGGCAAGGAAACAGCCAACGGCCAGCCCCGGCACGGCCTCCGCGCAGAAGTAGGGAAGAATGCACAGCGCCTCGGAAAGGCGGAGCTGGATGGCACCGCCGGCAAGGCCGAGCGCGGCGGAGACAAGGGTGAGGACAACGTAAAGGGCGGCGATGACGGCGCCGCGGGTCAGGGCTTTGGTGCGATTCATTGGGAATACTCCTTAGTTTTGTTTAGCGTGAGGATGGTTACGAACTCACGTGGGTGACCCCTAAAATATTATACCCGAAAAACGCCGCTTGTCAAGTATCGGCCTCGTTTTTTTCAAGGTATACCGTGCTGACCGAAAGGCGCTTGCCGCCCTCTTGCCATTCCAGCGTAACGTAATAGCCGCAGGCCTCCCTCGGCAGCGTGAGGGAAACGCGCTCCCCATGCATCGCGGCGGGCGTGTGTTGCCACTCGTAGGTCGGGCTCCCCTTTTCGTCAAACGCCATGCGCGTGGTCAGGTAATGGCACACCGCGCGGACGTCCTTGGCGATCTTCGTCAGGGCCACCGTAAAGCTCACGTCCCCAAAGCCCTGCGGCTCCTCCTTGATACGGCAGAGGCCCTCGCCGCGGCCAATGGCCCCGTCGGCAAAGAGGAAGGGCTCCTCGCGGCTCCAGGCACAGGTGTGGGCGTGACCCATCGCGGTGATGGCCAGCACCGCCCCCGACCCCTTGGTGGCAAGATAGGAGCGCACGTTGGCATCGACCGAGAAGTTGGAATCGCGGTCGTGGCATTGCCAAAGGACGGGGAAGGGAAGGGCCGCCAGGTCTCTTTGTGCGTCAAAATAGCGATCAACGCCAAAGTCACGGTAGATGCGGTTCAGCTTGGAATCCCCCGTGGCGAGGTAGGCACTGCCGTACACGGGAATGGCGAAGGCAAAGCGGCGGTCGTAGGCCAGGGTGTGGGAGGTCACTACTCCCCCCCAGGAAATGCCCATGATCCCCACGCGATGCGCGTCGACCTCGGGAAACGTGCGGAGGAGCGAGTGAGCGAGGATCACGGCAGACACGGCGTGGTAGAGCCAGGTCTCCTCGGGCGGAAGGTGCATCGTGCGCGCCTCGTCGTTCTCGGGACCCGAGACGTACTCGCCAAGCTCGCTCCGTGTTCGGGGCGTATAGGGCACCCTTTGCCCTTCACTGTAGCTCCGTCCGCGCCCCTCCTCGCTCGGGAAGCCCCCCGTGGTGTCCAGCGCCAGGGCGGCATAGCCACGCTCACACCACTGCTTGACCCAAACGTCGTAGGCCGTGCCGCCGCCCCCGTGCACCAGCACGATGGCGGGCACACGCTCACCGCTCTTTCGGGCGGGGCAGCCGTAATAGGCAAACACGCGCGTTTTTCTGCCCCCGTGGTCACGGCCGCGGAAAAAGAGGGCGCGCACGCCGTGTGTCGGCTCCCCCT
>JAFQWT010000062.1 GCA_017407375.1 Clostridia bacterium | reverse complement strand
GCACCTCACTCTCCGGCTTCATACGGAAGAACTTGGGCGGCGGCACCTCGGCAAAGTCGTCGGCATCGATGTAAAGCTCACGCGTAAAGGCCAGGCGGCGCGTGCCCTTCTCGGGGTGCTGGGGATGGTTCGGAAGCTCAAAATACTCGCACTTGTCCTCGGGGTAATTGGTAATGACCACGCGGACGGGATGCAAAATGGCGATGCGGCGCTCGGCCGTCTCGTTCAGCTCCTCACGGATGCAGTGCTCTAAAAGCTCGTGGTCGACCACGCTGTACGCCTTGGCAACGCCCGCGCGCTCCACAAAATCAAAGATCGCGGAGGGGGTGTAGCCACGGCGGCGCAGGCCGCAAAGCGTGGGCATACGGGGGTCGTCCCAGCCGTCCACAAGCCCCGTCTCCACCAGCTGACGGAGGTAGCGCTTGCTCATGACCGTGTGCGTGACGTTCAGGCGGGCAAACTCATACTGATGCGGCTTTTTCGGAAAGCCGATGTTATCCACCACCCAGTCGTAGAGCGGGCGGTGATTTTCAAACTCGATCGAGCAGAGCGAGTGCGTGATGCCCTCAAGGGCATCCTGGATCGGGTGGGCGTAGTCGTAAAGCGGGTAAAGGCACCACTTGCTGCCCTGGCGATGGTGGTCGGTATGGACGATGCGGTAGATGGCGGGATCGCGCAGGTTCATGTTGGGCGAGGCCATATCGATCTTTGCGCGGAGGGTCTTGGCCCCGTCGGGAAATTCGCCGTTCTTCATGCGCTCAAAAAGCTCAAGGTTCTCCTCCACCGAGCGGTCGCGCCACGGGCTGTTCTTCCCGGGCTCGGTAAGGGTGCCGCGGTACTCGCGCATCTCCTCGGGCGAGAGGTCGCACACGTAGGCCTTGCCCTCACGGATCAGCTTAACGGCAAATTCGTAGCACTTATCAAAGTAATCCGAGCCGTAAAAGACACCGCCCGTCGGCTCACAGCCGAGCCAGGTGAGGTCACGGTAGATCGACTCGACGTACTCGTTGTCCTCCTTGGCGGGGTTGGTGTCATCGTAACGGAGGTTGAAAAGACCGCCGTACTTTTTGGCCGTGTTGGCATTGATCCAGATGGCCTTGGCGCTGCCGATGTGCAGATAGCCGTTCGGCTCGGGCGGGAAGCGCGTGTGGATCTTCAGCTCGGGATCGGCGGCAAGGTCACCGTCGATGATCTCGTGAATAAAGTTGGATCTGATCTCGTCCATAAGTCGTTATATCCTCACATAAGATTGTAAAACGTGGCTTTTTCCGCGGAAAGCGTGCTCTCCTCCCCGTGTCCCGGAAGAACGCGGCGCTCCCCGGAAAGCGAAAGCAAGCGGCGGAGCGAGGAGACGAGCGCGGCCGGCTCACCTCCCGGAAGATCGGTGCGGCCGTAGCCGCCGCCCGCAAACAGGGTGTCCCCCGTCAAAAGGAGGGTACCGTCATCCAGCGCCAGCGATCCGCGGGTGTGCCCGGGAAGCAGCAGCACGTGAAGCTGCTCGGTCCCCACGGCAACGGTATCGCCCTCGGAAAGCAGGCGGTCGGCAGGGGCAAAGACGGTGTCGGTACCGAGAAAGGTGCGGTAGCAGCTGACGTGGGGGTCGGTCAGGGCCGCGGCATCGGGCGCACCGATGGCCACGGGGGCCCCCGTAAGGCGGCGCCACTCCCGAAGTGTCAGCATATGGTCAAAATGTCCGTGGGTCAGGACGATGGCCGCTACGGGCGGAAGGGCGCCAAGGCGCGCCGTGACCGCGGCGGGAGAGATGGCGGGATCCACAAGGATCGCCCCCGTCCCCGCATCGTCCGTAAGGAGATACGTGTTGGCCGCATAGGACCCTGCATACAGGCAATGAACGCGCATACCTACGCTCCCATAGTATATATTCTTACACAGTATATCATATTTTACCACGTTTGTCCATAGGTCTTGCGATTTTTATTTTTGCGGGAGAGCGAAAGGAAAAAGGGCGGCATATACTGCTATTGCATCCCCCCTCGAAAGGAGATGAACTTTTGAAAACGAAAATCGTTATCGGCTCGATCACCTATGCCCAGAAGGCGCGGCGGGCGTTATCCGCCCAAGGCATCCGCGCCCGTCTCATCAAGGCCGACTCCGGCCCTGCGGAGGGATGCGTGTATGGCATTGAGCTCACCGAGGACGAGGCGCCTGCCGCCATCCGTGAGCTGCGCCGCCTCGGTATAGACTATCGTTTCCTGTCCCATGATCTATTTCGATAACGCCGCCACCTCCTATCCGAAGCCCCCTGCCGTCGGTGAAGCGCTCCTCCGCGGCATCGGCGAATACGGCGGGAACCCCGGGCGTGGCGGTCACCGCTTGTCCCTGGCGGCGGCAGAGGCGGTGTACGACTGCCGCTGTACCGTGGCCGACTTCTTTGATGCCCCCTCCCCCGAGTGTGTGGTCTTTACCTCGGGAGCCACGGCCGCCCTGAACCTCGCCATCACCACGGCCGTCCGCCGCGGGATGCACGTCCTTTTGTCCGACCGCGAGCATAACGCCGTGGCCCGCCCCCTCTACCGCCTGGCGCGCGAGGGGATCATCGACTACGAGATCTATCCGACGGGAGGCGACGTCGTCCGTGAGATCGAGCGGCGCCTGCGGCGGAATACGGGCCTTGTCGTTGCCTGCCACGTCTCCAATATCACGGGCTTTCTTCTGCCCGTGGAGGCCATTGGCGCCCTGTGCCGTGAGCGGGGGATCGCCTTTGTGGTGGATGCCGCAGGGAGCGCCGGTCACCTGCCGATCTCGCTCTCCTCCCTCCCCTGCAACGCCCTGTGCGCCCCGGGCCACAAGGGCCTCTTGGGGGTCCCCGGTGTCGGGATCGCCATTCTTAACGGCTGGGAGGGAAAGCGCGAATTTCTGGTGGGCGGAAGCGGCGTGGACTCGCTCTCCCACACCATGCCCTCGGCCCTCCCCGAGAGGTACGAGGCGGGCACCCTCCCCACCCCCGCGATCTTAGCCCTTGGCGCGGGGCTCCGCCACCTCCGCCACTACGGCCTTGCCCGTGTGATGGCCGAGGAGGAGCGCCTGCGTGCCCGCCTTTGCGAGGGGCTTCTTTCCCGCCGCGACCTTCGGGTCTATGAGCCCGATAACCGCCACGGTCCCCTTCTCTTCACCCACGCCACCGTGCCGCCTGAGGAGATCGCGGGGCGCTTGGATAACGTGGGAGTCGCGGTGCGGGCGGGCTACCACTGCGCCCCCCTCGCCCACAGGACGGTCGGCACGCCCCCCGGGGGCGCTGTGCGCCTTTCGGTCGGGATCGGCAACCACCCGCGGGAGGCCGAGGAATTCCTCGCCCTGCTTTCCCGCGTTCTTCCCGAAACGCAGTAAGAGGGATCGCAAGATCCCTCTTTTTGCTTGGTTTTCTTTACATATTCTCGGTTATAAGCACACCGTCCTCAAAAAAAGCGCGCAAGCGCCGTCCCCGCGGCATGGCCAATACCACGCCGTCAAGCCCCGAAAGCCCGTAGGAGCGGCAACGCGCCCCGTGCCCGTACAGCACGCGACACCTCCCGTCAAAGCGGAGGGTGGCCACAAAGGGCGAGCGGTTGATGGCCACAAGGACCGTCCGGCGGCGATGGTAGCGGCAAAAAAGGAGAAGCCGCTCGTTAAGTGCAATGAGGCGGAAGCCCCCCTCGGCAAGGGTCGGCTCGGCCCGCCGCATAGCGCCGATCCTACGGTAGGCCGCAAGCAGGACGGCATCGCGACGGTGCCAGGGATAGGGGCGGCGGTTCAGGGGGTCACGGTACCCCTCAAGCCCCGCCTCGTCACCGTAATAGATGCTGGGAACACCGGGAAGCGTCGCTATCGTAAGATACCCAAGGATGAGAAGCGAGCGGGCGCGGCGGTATTCCTCCGGCGTGAGGCGGAGCGCGGCAAGCTCCCCGGGAGTGTGTCCCGCCGCCTCCTTCCCCGCCAGCGCCGTCAGTATCCTTTCGGTATCGTGCGAGCCAAGCAGGTTCATCGTGGCGTTGGCCACGCGGCGCGGCATATTGGGGAGTACCTCGGTGAGGGCGTAGCGCATCCCCTCCGTGCGGCCGCAACGAAGGTACTCGATAAGACCGCGGCGCAGGGGGTAGTTCATCACGCCGTCCAGCTGCTTGCCCGTATAATACTGCCGCCGCACACCGTACGCCACCTTATGGGAGGCATCCTCCCACACCTCACCGTAAAGGACGGCATCAGGGCAAGCGGCGGCAAGGCGTGCCTTGATCGCCTCCACCACGTCCCCCTCCAGCTCATCCACCACGTCCAGCCGCAGCCCCCCAATGCCAAGGCGGGCGTAACGGTCGACGATCCCGCCCTCCCCAAGGAGAAAGGCACGGAGCGTGGGAGAGGAAAAATCAAGGCGGGGCAGAATGTCGATCCCCCACCAGGACTCGTACTCGTCGGGGTGCTTTTTAAAGCGGTACCAGGGATAATAGGGGGACTCCTCCGACTGGTAGGCCCCAAGCGACGGGTAGCGCCCCTTTTTGTTGAAATACACACTGTCCGCCCCCGTGTGGTTGAAAACGCCGTCAAGGATCACGCGGATACCGCGCCGCCTTGCCGCCGCCAAAAGGCGGACAAGCGCCTCGTCCCCGCCGAACATGGGATCCACGTGCTCGTAGTCTCCCGTATCGTACTTATGGTTGGAATAGGCCTCAAAGATCGGCGAAAGATAGAGGCAATTCACCCCCAGCGCCGCCATGTCCCGAAGCTTCTCACGGACACCGTCCAGGGTGCCGCCAAAGAATTCGTTGTTCTCTAAGGGCGCCCCCCACGCCGCGGGGAGGGCGGGCGTGCCGCCGCGCCAGTCGGGGTTCAGGACGGCATCGCACCGTACGGGCGGGTCGCCCGCGCGGCGATAGCGGTCAACGAACACGTGGTAGATGATGCCACCGTAGAGCCAGCGCGGTGGAGGATACGCAAAGCGCGAGACGGTCAGCTGAAAGCG
>JAFQWT010000061.1 GCA_017407375.1 Clostridia bacterium | reverse complement strand
GAGGAGCGCTTTGAAAACGAGGAGAAGCACGACTTCTCTCTGTCCGACCTGATGAAGCTCATCGAGGGCAGAAAGAGCGAGAAGAAGGAGGGGTCTTACACGACCTATCTCTTTGAAAAGGGGCTGGACAAGATCCTCAAAAAGGTGGGCGAGGAGTCCACCGAGGTCATCATTGCCGCCAAGGCGCAGGATCGCGCCGAGACGGTCTACGAGATCGCAGACCTGGCCTATCACGTCATGGTGCTTATGATCGAGGCGGGCATTTCGCTGGAGGACATCCACCGCGAGCTGGCCTCGCGCCACGTCATTGACCACAAGGTCAAGCAGGAGAAAATGACCAAATGAGAGGGCTTGACCTGCCAAAATACGGGCTGAGGCAGGAGCTTCACTGCCACACCGTCTTTTGCGACGGCAAGAACACGCCCGAGCAGATGGTGCTCGCCGCCATCCAAAAGGGACTGGGACGCATCGGCTTTTCCGGTCACGCTCCCATGATCTTTCCGCAGGATTATCCTATGAGTGAGCAGGGCGCGCGGGAGTATCGCTCCGAGATCAGCACGCTCAAGCAAAAATATGAAGGCAAGATCGAGATTTTGTGCGGCATCGAGCAGGACGTTTACTCCGTCGAGCCGTCCGAGCCATACGATTATGTAATCGGCTCGGCGCACTATATCCGGGTGGACGGGGAATATATTCCCGTGGACATGGAGCCGGATGCGCTGACGCAGGCTTGCCGGCGGCATTTCGGCGGTGACTTTCTTGCGCTGTGCGAGGCGTATTTTGCCACCGTGGCGCGCGTGGCGGCGCTCGCCCCCGACATTGTCGGCCACATTGACCTGATCGCCAAGTTCAATCGCGGCGGCGCGCTGTTTGACGAGACGCATCCGCGCTATCTTGCCGCGGCGTATCGGGCGGTAGACGCGCTGTTGCCTACGGGGGCTTGCTTTGAGATCAACACGGGCGCCATCTCACGCGGGTATCGGGACACCCCCTATCCGTCGTTGCCGATTTTAAGCTATATCAAGTCGCGCGGCGGGCGCCTCCTTTTGACGGGGGACACGCACGCGGCCGAGCATTTGTGCTACGCCTTTGACGAGTGGAAGCATTTGCTGGAGGAATAAGGAGACCGAATATGAGTGAGATTTATGATAACGCTGCGGCTGACGCGGCGCTGCGCGAGGAGCCGCTTCGCTCCGAGCTGATCTACGACGGCAAGATCGTTCATCTGTATCGGGATGACGTTCGTCTGCCCAACGGGGAGGAGGCCTTGCGCGAGGTCATCCGCCACGTCGGGGCGGTGTGCGTGGTGCCCCTGACGGATGCGGGCGAGGTGGTCTGCGTGTGCCAGTATCGCTATCCGCATGCCAAGGTGCTGCTGGAGATCCCGGCGGGCAAGCTGGATTTCAAGGAGGAGGATCGCCCCTCGGCGGCTCTGCGCGAGCTGCGGGAGGAGACGGGGGCCGTGGCGGGCAAGCTGACGCCGCTGGGGCATTTGTACACCACGCCGGCCTTCGTCCAGGAGGTCATCGATATGTATCTGGCCGAGGAGCTGACCTTTGGCGAGCGAGACCTTGACGAGGACGAGTTTTTGGACGTCGTCCGTATACCGCTCGATCAGCTGGTGGACGATATTCTGGCGGGGCTGGTTCCCGATGCCAAGACCCAGGCGGCGGTGCTCAAGGTCTGGGCGATGAAAAAGAAGGAGGAGGGAGACCGATGCTAAAGCGTGTCAAGCTGACCATGCTTTCCCGTCGGGTGGGGATCGCCGTGTCCCTGTTTGATGGCATCAAGGACATCCGAGCGCTGATGTGCGCCTGCCGCTCTCCCGTTGTCGACGATGAGGGCGAGCTCGTAGAGCCCGAGGAAACGGAAATGTTCTGCTACGGGCGGCTGCGCATGACCGAGGAGGAGTTTTCCCTGACCTATGACGAGACCGAGCTGACGGGCATGGAAGGGACCCAGTCCAAGGTGTCCTTTCAGCTGGCTCAGCGGGGCTTGATCACCATGCTCCACACGGGCGGGGTCTCGACCGCGCTGGTGTTCGAGGAGGGTCAGCGCCACGTCTGTATCTACCAGACCCCGATCATGCCCTTCGAGGTGTGCGTGCATACGCTGAAGGTGGAAAACCGTCTTGGGCTCGACGGAGCCGTCGGCGGTGCGCTCGATCTGGACTATATCGTCGAGATCCGCGGCGCCCAGGCCGAGCACTGCCGTATGCACCTGGAGGTCAGCGAGGTTGAATAAAGAAGGGGATATTGTTTGTGGGGGGAACTTCTTAAAAGAAGTTCCCCCCACACCCCCTTCAAGAACTTTCAAAAATGATAGGTAGGGCAAGACGGGAATGCTCGTGCCGCTGACCAAAGGTACTGCCGCAGGCTCCATGGGTCCCTGCCCATTGCGCACAAGGACGGGAAATGAGAG
>JAFQWT010000060.1 GCA_017407375.1 Clostridia bacterium | reverse complement strand
TTACCCTCGATATCGTCAAAGGCAAACTCGTCATGCGCAATGAAGGTGTATTTACCCTTGGTGCCCGAGCCCTAGTCACCGCCGAAGTCGTAGTAGAAGAGGGCGGACTGGTTGTACTGGTCGCCCGAGCTGGCGGCCACCACGTCACCCTCGTCACCCGCCACGGACCCGGCCGCTGCGACCTGGTAGGGGTTACGGAGAATGAAGAGGTTACCGTAGCAGACGTTGCCCATACCCGTGGAGGAGTACCAGGCCTTGTTGGAGTTGGAGCGCGAGCCGATGGTCGACACGATGTTGTAGTACGCGTAGTTATCCGAGTTCATCGTATCGTTGTAGATCGCGTTGTGGGTCGCGTTGAACATGTGGAACATGTTGTAGCGGTAGTGGTTGTACTTGGCGCTTGAGCCGCCAACGTAGATCATACCGCCGTCCACAACGTCCGCGCTACCGCCCTCAAAGCGGTTGTATTCCACAATATTCTCGTAGCCGCCGCCCGTGACAACGGTATTGCTGTAGTAGTTGTGCGAGGTGACGTTGCCACAGCCCGAAAGCGTGGAGCCGCCCTGCACCGTCAGAAGGGCATCGTGGAAGAAGTTGTTCTGGATCACGTTGCGGTCGGGAACCATCGACCAGATGGCCGAGGAACGGCCGAGCGTGACCATGGTGCTGCCGGAGCGCGAGAAGTCGGAATAAATGACCGCCATTCTCAGGCCCGAGCCGTAGATGCACGACTTCTTGGTATTGGAAACAGTGACTCTCTCCACAACGACGTCTCTGCCACCGCCAAGCCAGATGCCGTAGCTGTTGGCACCGTCAATATGGATGCCGTCAAGAATGATGTTGGAGCACATATCCAGATGGAGGGCCGCGAACTCCTCGGGGTTCGAGAAGGACGCGCCGTCCGCCTCCAGATCGCTGTCTCTGTCGGGATAGATGTAAAGGGTACCGGTGCTTCTGTCAAGGAACCACTCGCCGGGGGCGTCCAGCGCCTCGATGGCGTTGTAGAGGTAATAGGTGTTACGGCCCGCGGGAGAGTTGGTCGACCACTTGGCACCGTAAGAGTTCGGCATGGAGGACTTCAGGGAGTAGTAGGTACCGCCCTTGGTGTAATCGGGGTGGAAGATAAAGTTCGTCATCGTGCCGTTACCGAAGGTACCCTTCTGGTCGCCCTGGAAGGCGCGGGGGTAGCCGAGGTACCAGCAGTCGTCAAGGACACCGTCCTCGTCAAGGTCGGCCTTATGGCCCCAGGTGTTGGTAACGCCCGCCTCGGTATGCGTAAGAGCCAGACGGTAGTGGCCGAACTCCCAGCCCTCAAAGGTGGAGCCGAAGTACCAGATGTCACCCGTGTTGACCCAGGAGAGGATCTCCTCGGCCATCTCATCGGCCTTCAGGCGCTCCTCCTGGCTCTTCGGGCCGCGGCTCATGCCGGAGTTCAGAACACCGATCTCCCAGCCGATCTGGGTGGCGGCACCGTCGGGAAGCTCGACCGAGCGCTTGACCCACTCGGGATACAGGTCGGAGCCCGTGACGTTGAAGCAGGAGCCGGTATCGTAGACCTCACCGAAGTAAAGGAGGTCGAGCGGCGCATCACTGTTGGGGTAGCGTGCCAGCTGGTACTGGGTGTCACCGACGTAGAGACGGGGCGGGCCCTTCTCCTTGGTGATCTCGGCGATGTCGCCGTCATCCCAGCCCTGGATCTCGAGGGTCGTGTACATGATCTCATCACGCGCTTCCTCGGGGATGCGGTCCCAGACGTCGGAGTTGGCGTTCTCATCCAGGTACTCCCACTTCTCGGCGCTGGTGTCTAACTTCTTATTGGTGGTCAGGACAGGGACCTCGTCCTGCCAGGCCTTGATAAAGAGAGGCGAGGTCGGGGTGCCCGAGCAGGTGGTGCCGACGTAGACCTCCTGATCCAGCTCGTAGGTACCGCCCATCAGCCAGACAACGCCGCCCTTTGTGAGGGTAACGTTCTCAAGCGCCGCCTCAATGGTGGCCTTGGGGGCCTCCTGGGTGCCGGGGTTGCGGTCATCACCGTTGGGCGAGACGAAGACCTGGTTGAGCAGCGAGAGGGGATAATCCTCCACCTCAAAGGGCGAAAGGACCGTGACCTCATCGGGGAGCTCACCCTTGGCGGCCATAAAGCGGTCGTACACCGACTTGGCATTGTAGATGGTGCCCTGCGCCTCAAGCATGCTGGAGAACTCGTTGTCGAGGTTCAGCTGATAAAGACCCGTGGTAAGGTGCGCGGCGGTGGTCTTCTTGACCGAAATCGCCAGCTGGGCGCCGACCTTATCCGCATCGTACTTCACGGTGTTCTTCACAAAGTCCATGGTCGCCGCGTAGCCGGCGTTGGCGCCGGTGCCGCCAAGGACGACCTTGGTGCCGACCTGCTCCACGAGGTAGGTGCCCTCCTCGGGATAGCTAACGCCGGGACGCACAAGGTTACCGATGAGGATCTCGTGCTTGCTCTCGGCCATGGTGTCCAGGTGAATGGGAAGCGTAATACCCGTGAGGTTGCGGAGCTGCTGCTGCAGGTAAACGGCAACCATGGCGTTGGCCGAGTCACGCACGATGACGTAATTCTCGATCGCCACGCCGGCAAGGTAGAGCGACTCTGCCGCGTAGTAGGCGAGGTACTCGACCGCCGAGCCGGGCAGACGAAGCTTGGCATCCGCAAGCAGCTCCTCAGTAAAGAGCGCCACGGCCTCCTCAAGGGCCTCGTCACCGCCGGCAGCAAGGACCAGCGACTCACCGACCTTCTCGATGCGGTAGTCGTGGTAACGGAGCCAGCCGTAGTTCGTATCACGGTTGGTGATGCCGACGCGGATCTCCTTGCCACCCGTGGGCACGGCCTCACCGTACGTCACACGGTCGGAAACAACGGGAAGCTCGACCCCCGTGGCCTCCTTGATGGCGGCGGCAACGGCATTGGCAAGCGCCACGCCGTCGGCCGAGGCCAGATCGGAGTACACGATGGTGTAGCCCGCCAGCGCCTCCGAGGAAACGTCGGTAAAGCTAACCCCCGAGAGATCGGTCTTATAACCGTCGGTGGGACCCGCGATGGTGGTACCGCCGGGCAGCGTGGTGTCCCCGGGATCCGTATCATCGGGATCGCTCGGCCCGAAGAGACCGCAGGAGGCCGCAAGCGGCACGACCATGGCCAGCATCAGGCAAAGCGCCAGAAGGCGAAGAAGTGATTTTTTCATGGGCAAAAATCCTTTCATAAATATCATCGTACCAATTATATCAAAAATCGCGTGTCTTGTCAATAAAAAAGGGAGAAAGTCGGCTTGGCGATATTGCCAAAAATCAAAGAGTTTTTTCTCCGTTTTGCCGAGGAAAGCCCCCTTGTTTTTTGGCTTTCGGATGTGGTATAGTATAAAAAGAACAAGCCGTTTTTCGGTTTTTTGTGAAAAATGCGCTATTAGCAAGGAGCTGCACTATGAAACGACAGATCGTACAAGACGAATTTTTTGACATTCAGCCCCCCCTTTCCTTTGTGGAATATCTGAAGGCCCCCGTACACGAGAAGGCCCCCGCCCGCTTCTCCCGTACCGAGCCCGAGGAGGGCGAGGTCTCGGTCCGCGGGCTCTACCTTGACCACCGCTTCCCCGACCCCGAGGGGCTTCTCGACACCGCCACGGCCGACTTCGGTCTTTTCCTCTCGGTCACGCGGATCGGCGGCGGGCGCTTTCCCGTCCGCATCACCAAGGGGCCGACGCCCTGCTTTGAGGCCTACACCATTGAGGTGACCGAGGCGGGCTGTACCGTTACGGCGGACGATACCGAGGGTATCCGCCGCGCGCTCATTTATCTTGAGGATGAGATGATCGCCCGTGAGGGGCCCCTGCTCCCCCTCGGTAAGATCGAGCGCCGCCCCTGGCTCCGCCAGCGCATCACGCGCGGCTTCTTCAGCCCGACCAACCGCCCGCCGAAGAACGGAGACGAGCTGTCCGACAACGTCGACTACTATCCCTACGAGTACCTCAACCGCCTGGCACACGACGGCACGAACGGGCTTTGGATCTATTCGAGCTTTCAGCAGTGCGTGCCCTCCGACATCATCAAGGAGTTCGGCGTGGGGTACGAGGCGCGCATCGAAAAGCTCAACCGCGTGATCGCCAAGTGCCGCCGCTACGGCATCAAGGTCTATTTCTTCGCCATCGAGCCCGCCGCCCTCACGGGTGAGCTCATTGACCGCTATCCCGAAATGATCGGTGAGCGCGGCTACAGCGTTGCCACGATGTGCCCCCACTCACCCATGGTGCAGGAATACTGCCGTGAGGCGGGGCGCCGCCTCTTTACGATGTGCCCCGACCTTGGCGGCTTTATCGACATCACAGCGGGAGAGCGCACCACCTCCTGCGCCTCGCTCGCCTCGACCTCCTGCCCGCGCTGTGCCGGAAAAACGCGCGGCGAGATCCTTGACCAGAACATTGAGAACATCCGCGCCGGCATCCGCGAGGTGAAGCCCGAGGCCGACTTTGTCAGCTGGACCTACGGCCACCGCGTATGGAAGGATGAGGACATCACGACCTACGTCAAGGGTGCGCCCGACGACGTGATGCTGATGCAGAACTTTGACGACCGCGGCTACCAGAGCCAGCTGGGGCGTGAGCGCCAGGCAATGGACTACTGGCTCTCCTACGTCGGCCCCTCCGAGCTGTTTGAAAAGACGGCTAAGGCCGCCAAGAAATACCATAAGCACCTGTGGGCCAAGATGCAGATCTGCTGCTCGCACGAGATCGCTACCCTGCCCTACGTACCCTCCCCCGGGAACGTGTACGGCAAGATGAGCGCCGCCCACCGCACGGGGGTCGAGGGGCTGATGGAGTGCTGGTACTTCGGCAACTACCCCTGCTTTATGAGCAAGGCGGCGGGCGACCTCGCCTTTGAAAACGATTTTCTTGACGAGGATGCCTACCTGCGCCGCCTGGCCTCGATCACCTACGGCCGCGGCATTGCCGAGCCGATCGTACGGGCGTGGCGCCTCTTTGAGAAGGGCTACCGCCTCTACCCCCTCAACATCATGTTCAGCTACTACTCGCCGGCGCATGACGGCGTGGTGTGGGAGCTGTCGCTCAAGCCGAAGAACCTCTCGCCCGCGCGCACCTGGCTCCTGCTTGACAAGCCCGACGGCGACCGTGTTTGCGACTCGATCCTTGTCGGCCACACGCACGACGAGGTGATCCAGCTCCTCACCTCGATGAAGAACTACTACACGCGCGCCATGGCCGAGCTTGCCACCGTTGCCGCTTACGCGGGGGACGGCCTTAACGACCTGCTCTCGGTATCGGCGGCCTTCCTGGTGCTGTGCAAGAGCACCTATAACATCTTCCAGTTCTACAAGCTCCGCGACCAGCTTGGCACGGGTGAGGGTGGCGACCCCATGGCCCTCCTTGCCAAGATGCGCACGCTGGTTGAGAACGAGATCGGCGAGTCGACCAAGATGATCGCCCTTTGCGAGAACGACAGCCGCCTTGGCTACCACTCCGAGGCCGAGGGCTTCAAGTTCTTCCCCGAGAAGCTCCGCCACCGCATTGAAACGCTCCGCACCCTCCTGGCAACCGAGTTCCCCGAGGTGGAGGAGCGCATCAAGGCAGGCCTGCCGCCCCTCGAATACTACCTCGGCGTTGAGGAAGATTGTAAACACAACTATACGATCAAGCGCCAAAGCATCGAGGAAGCGGCTTGGGAAGAGGTTGGCAACGGTGCCACCGCCTTCCGCATCTCCGAGAGCGAGAACCACCTGTGGTTTGAGATCCGCGTGAAGGAGGCGACCTCGGTCATCCTGCAGCCCGAGTTCCGTCTTTTCTCGATAACGCCCGGCATCCGCATCAACTTCCGTCAGAACGGCAAGCACGCCCTGGCCGGCCCGTGGAGTGAGCATTGGCCCTTCCACAAGCCCGAGGCAGCGGCGGCCGAGCTTGGCAAGTGGAAGCTCCAGTCTCTCCGCAAGGAGGGCGGTATGCTCCGCGCCATTGTCCACATCTCCAAGAAGAACGCGGGCCTGCGTGGCCGCGCGCCCTTCAAGCTCCGCGTTTCGGACTACCTCGGCAATATGTGGGAGGACGAGCCGAACCGCGTGATAACGCTGGGCAAGCACCTCCACTCCCCCGGCTGCTTCGGCTGGGTGTTCTTTGAGGACGGCGTGGCCTACGAGCGCCCCGAGGAGGAATAAACAAAGAAAAAAGAGCGCAACGGCGGTTGCGCTCTTTTTTGCGGAGCAAGGAAGGCACCTGCGCTTCCTTTGCTTGGTGATGCCGAGGATCAGATCTTTCCGGGGACAAAGGTGGCAATGCCC
>JAFQWT010000003.1 GCA_017407375.1 Clostridia bacterium | reverse complement strand
GCCTTTGAGGCGCGCTTTCTCGCCACGCGGGCGGCCCTGCCCGAGGAGGTCACGGTGCTGCCCCCCTTTGACACCAACGCCTATCCCGAGAGTGCCGCCACGGAGGTGGTGGTCTCGCCGAGCGGTGACGACAGCGCCGCCGGCACGTGGGAGGCCCCCGTCGGGACGGTGGCCGAGGCCTTTGCGCGTGTGCGCGGCAAGGGCGGCGCCACGGTCACCCTGCGCGGCGGCACCTATCCCCTGACCGAGGCCGCCACCCTCACGGCCGAGCATAGCGGCACCGCCCGGCGTCCTCTCATCGTGAGGAGCGCCAAGGGCGAGCGGGCCACCCTCACCGCCAACCGTGCGATAAGCACCGACCGCGCCGTGTGGCGCGTGGCCGACCCCGCGACCGATCCCGTGGCGGCCCGTCTGCCGAAGGAAGCGCAGGGCAAGGTGCTGGTCAGTTCCATTGCCGACCACGGCCTCACCGCCGATGAAATGGCCCCCATCAAGACGGGCGGTGTTCCCCGCCTTTACGTGGCGGGGGAGGAGTACACCCTGGCGCGCTACCCCAACAAGAGCGCCACGATCCATGAGCTCCTTTACTTTACCCACGCTTACGATCCCGGCACCGTCACCGTGCGTGACGGCTCCGATCTCTACTGGGCGTGGCACGATCGCGCCATGCGCGATTTCGGCGGTGACCTCAAGCACAACGTCGGCTGGGAGCAGCGACTTCTCAACGGCCTTGACAACTACGAGAACGCCTCGCCGAAGTACAAGGATAAGGATGCCGAGAAGAAGGCCGAGTTCCTCCTTTCCTGGGTGAACACGGGCAACATCTGGTATTACGGCTCGGTGTTCGAGGGCTGGGAGTTCGGCTATTATAACCTCGCCGATAAGACCGAGGGGCGCGATTTCTCGCACTATGCCGAGGGCGACACAGAGAAAAAGACCCCCCTGCTCGGCGCCTTTGTGCCCGATGAGCAGGGCCCCTACACCTACGGGGGGCAAAAGGGCTACTTCTCCATCAAGTCCCGCACCTACGGCATCTACGGCTGCAAGCATTCGGGCAACTCCCCCGCGGGCCACAACACCTTCTTCCTCTTCAACGCCATTGAGGCGCTGGACGAGCCGGGCGAGTGGTTCTATGACATCGATACGGGGCTGCTCTACCTCTATCCGAAGTCGGAGGAGGAGTTCTTCGGTAAAACGGTCGGGTATTCGGGCAAGGCCGAGTACGCTCCCCTCACCGCGGAGGGCCTCTCCTATGCCATCATCGACGGGCTCGCCGTTGACGGCTCAAACGCCGCGGGCGTCCACCTGAAGGGCTGCCAAAACGTCATTCTCCAGCACTTCTTCGGCGCCAACACCCAGGCCGAGAACGTGGTGGCCGAGAGCTGCTTCCACACCGCCATTCTCTATTCCGAGCTGACCTCGTCCTACCGCACGATGATCAGCTTCAACGGCAATGAGACCACCAAGGCGCTCATCCCCACCGACAACCTCGTGCAGAACTGCTTCTTCCACGATACCAAGCCGATGCGCCAGATGGCGGCCTCGATCTCCGGCTGCCGCATCGTGCTCTCGCACAACTATTTCCGCAACACCTGTGTGTGCGCGCCGCAGGGCAGTGAGTGCATTGTGGAGTACAACCGCTTTGAGGGCGGCAGTGCCGACATCGTGGACGGCGGTATGTATTACGCCAGCGGCACCTGCAGCCGCGGCAACCACGTCCGCTATAACCTCTTCCATATGTTCAACGAGACGCATAACGCCATCTACAACGATACGATGTGCGGCGGCATCTATGCCTACGGCAACGTGGTCTCCACCCTCGGCTCGAAGTGCAACCACCACAAGGGCTGGTATTCCTCCACGGGCATGGGCAACGTCTGCTTTGGCAACCTCATGGTCTTCCGTGATCCCTGGGAGGTCGCGGGTGCCAAGTCGGTCGGCGGTGACGAGGACGAGAAGGTGCCCGTCGGCGTTGGCGACAACATCAACCAGTCGGCGCTCTTCTATTATTACTTCGGCAACGAGCACGCCGCCGTCACCAACCGCCGCTATTACTACCACCTTGAGGGGCGCGAGGAGCTGTGTGAGATGGATTACGGCCCCGAGGGGCGCGAGTTCAGCTCCCAGTCCTTGGCGGGCCACTGGTGGGAGGGCCGCAAGAAGCAGGAGTGCGAGTACTACCTTGACGAGGGTGACGTTGAAAAGCGCCGCCGCGTGGATCCTGCGTACGTCAACCACCTTTACGGCACGCGCGTGATCCTCGATGCCCTTGAAAACTCCACCTACCGCGTGCGCTACTTCTATCAGCCCGCCCGTCTTTCGGGCCTCACCTTCACCTCGAAGGCCGCGCCCGCAGGCACCGAGCTTCTCATTCCGAAGTACGTCTATCTTGCCGAGGATTACACCCCCGTCACCGTGGAGGCGCACACCCTCACCGTGCCCGAGAGCGGGGAGATCACCCTCACCTATGAGGAGATCGGCTCGATGGAGCGCATCCGCCGCGCCCCCGCCTACTGCGTCATCAAGAACAACGTTCTCCTTGGCGGCACGCCCGAGATGAACGAGGACCGCACCGAGCGTGTCGGTGACGTTGACCGCGCCGCGATGATCAATGACGGCGCTCTCCGCGAGGGCTACTACGATGACGGCTGGAAGTGGCGCGACACCGTTGGCTACTTCCCGACGCATGACGAAACGCACAACTACCTGCGCTTTGAGCATGCCAAGGTCCTTGGCGATGCCTACACCTACAATTACACCGTCCGCCCCGAGGTCCGCGACGAGATCGCCGCCGTCCTCGAGCCGAGTGAGGCCGACCGCGTTCTCTCGCTCCCCTACGAGAGGACGGGCCCGACGTATGGGTTTGATTATGACGCCCTCGGCCCCGTGCAGGCGCATTAAGAGCGGCAGATCTCGGCATAAACCGAAAAAAGAGCAACCTCGGTTGCTCTTTTTTCTTCACCGTTCGCCCTTTCGACGTACGCCCGTACGCCGCGCAGGACGAGCGGCGATTTCTCCACGGGATCTGCACGCTCTTAACGTGCATGCACCTTGCTTTCGGCGGTGCGCCTTGATCCTTGCGATTTTTCCACCGCCATCAGCCCTGTGCAGACACATTAAGAGCCGCGATGTTCGGCATAACCGCAAAAAAGGAGCTTCGGCTCCTTTTTTGCTATCGCCCTCTCCGTCGGCTGCGCCGCCACCTCTCCCAAGGGGCGAGGCCGATAGTAACCGCAGCATCGAAAAACAAGATGGCTCCCCCTCGGGGGGAGCTCGGGCGGTACGCGGCTGAGAGGGGACTTTCATCACCGCGCTCCGCGCGGTGTATATCATCCGCCCACAGGCGGTATATCATCACGCGTCAGCGTGTATATCATCAAGGGCGCCCCGCCCTTGTATCTCATCACCGCCCCGCCGCCCGCCCTCTCCGTCGGCTGC
>JAFQWT010000059.1 GCA_017407375.1 Clostridia bacterium | reverse complement strand
CCGGACTGCATCACGCAGCCCGGGTTCTTCTTTACTTTTTCTTCTTGAATTCCTTCATGCCGTTGGTGCTGCCGCCGTCGCAAAGAACGTCGACACCCGCAAGGTAGCCGTTGCGCTCGTCGGCCACGGTGGCCAGGGCAAAGCCCAGCTCACAGGGCTCTCCCATGCGCTCCTCGCAGGCAAAGGGGATCAGCATACCGCCGTCCTTCGCCTCCAGGTTGCCCATATCGGTGGCGATCAGCCCGGGGCTCAGGGACACCACACGGATCCCCTTTTTGCCGTACTCAAAGGCGCACTTCTTGGCGTACCACACCACAAAGTTCTTGGACAGTGAGTAGGCAAAGCCCTTTTTGTGGTAGTCGCCCTTCGCCAGGGAGGCGCGCTTTGCGAGCTTCTTGAGGAAGGCACCCTCATCGGTCTCCGCGAGGGGATAGGCCTTTTTGGGAATGATGAAGGAGGGAAGGATATAGGCGGAGTTCGAGGCCACGTCCACAATGACGCTGCCGGGGTTCATCACCTTGGAAAACTCCTCGTTCATGTACACCGTGCCAAGCGCGTTGATCCTGAGAATGCTCTCGGGGGTGCCGTTCATCGCGGGGGAAACGCCGGCCGAGTTGATGACGTTCTTGACCTCGCCAAGGCCCGCCGCAAATTCGGCCAGCTCACGGACGCTCTCGCGCGAGGAGGTGTCGCACGCCTTGGCGTAGGCCTCAAAGCCCAGCGCCTCCAGCTCACGGACGGCGCCCTCCAGCTTGGCAACCGTTCGGCCCGCCAGCACGATGATCTTGTCCTTCGGCATCAGCTTGGCGGCCTCAAGGCCCATGCCACTGCCGCCGCCGGTGATAACGCATACGTTCTTCATAGATATCTCCTTAAAATTTAATGATATTCAAAGTGCCGCTTCCTCGATGTAATCGAGAAGCTCGGTGGGGTCGGCAAGACCGTGGGGGTGATGCCCGTAGGAGGGGCGCTTCCACACGCGGATCGGCAGGCCGCGGCTCTGGTAAAATTCGGCCAGAAGCTCGGCGTTTTCAAAGCAGGGGACCACCTCGTCCGAGGTGCCGTACACAAGGCCAACGGGCAGGCGGTGCTTGGCCAGCGTCTCGAGACGGTGGATCGGCTGGTCGTTGTAGGCATACGCCTCGGCGTAGGTGGCAAAGCCCCACGCCTTCTGCACCTCGGGCCAGCGGACCGTCTTGGCCTCGTGCGCGTGGCGGAGGTCGGCCGTGGAGAAGAAGGTGAGGAGGGGCGCATCCAGGTAGAGGAAGGAGATGTAGTCGGGATAGCGCGAGGCAAGGGACACCGCGTGGAAGCCGCCGCAGCTCATGCCCACCGTCACCGCCTTGCGCGCCGTGCCGAACTCATCGGCCAGAAAGTCGATAAAGTGGCGCTTGCGCTCACAGTCGTCGTCCGTGCCCCAGCGGCTGCGGTTTTTGAGAAACGCGCGGAAGTAGCCGCGCTTCAGCATCTCTCGCTCGGTGTCCTCAAAGGCGGCAAAATACTCGGTCTTGAGCGCCAGGCGCCGCTCCTTGTGCGGCTCATGCGGCAGCACGAGGATCGCGGGGTAGCCCTCAAATTCAAAATCCAAACGGCGGAAGCCGTTCCAGCTGCTTTCTTTGTAATCCATGATGTATCTCCTTTTTATTATATTTTGTAAACGAGACCTTACAGCTTTCCGAGAAGCTGGCGACAGCACAGCACCTTCTCAAAGAGGTCGGTGCGTGTAAAGAGGTAATGGTTGGAGGCCTCGTACCCCACGGTGGGGTTGCGGCCGATGAGGGCGGCCTCCGCCAGCGCCAGCTCCTCCTCCGCAAGAACGTAGGGGGTGAGGTCGGCGCCCTCCTCCTCGCGCAGGCAAGAAAAGAGGAAGTGGTTGTAGGCCGAGGCAAAGTGGAGGTACATGCCCTCGGCACAGTCAAGGAGCAGGCGGTCATCCGCGGTCAGGGGGCGCCCCTCGTAGGCGGCGCGGAGCATCGAAAGGCCCTCCTTGAGGCCGTCGGTCAGCTTCTTCATCGCCTCGCCGTACACCTCACGGGTGAAGGGATAGCGCCAGTCGGCCTCCTTATCGTAGGTCGGGCCGATCATGCAGGCCGAGTAGCCCGTCCTCTCCCGCCAGAGGGGGAGCGCGGGGCCCATGTGCTGGGAGCCCACGTACATCGTGGAGACCGAGAAGGGGTAGAAGTCAAAGGCCTCGTCAAAGGCGCGGATCGCGGGGAGGAGCCGCTCAGGGATCGCGTTCGGGAAGAGCGAGGTCAGCATTTCGTCAAGCTCGGGCATATCCACGCCCGCCTCGGTCATTCTCGACACCATGGAATAGACGGGGGAGGGGAAGCCGCCGTGCGTCCAGGTCATCATCAGGATATGGGGATCGGCTCGCTCGCAAAGGTCGCGGATCGAGCGGTAAAAGTGGCCGAACACGGGCAGATACGGCACCGAGCAAAGCTCCCAGCTGCAGTTGAGCTGGACCTTAGCGGCGATCTTTGAGCCGCGCTCCCGGGCGATCGCCCAGCGGCCAAGCGTCAGATCGCTCGGTCCCGTGATGGAGATCGAGTAATCGTTGGCCTTCATGGTGACGGGGCCGATCTTCTTCTCCTTTCCGCGCTCGCTCACCGCCAGCACGGCAACGTCGCGGGGGAGGGCGCGGACGGTATCCTCAAAGCCCCCCTCCACGTGGTCCCAGCCCCAGCTGTAGGCAATGACCGAGATCGTGGGGTCGACAGCGGTCGCTCCCTCGTAGATGAGGCGGTTGACAAGCGCAAACAGCTCGCTCGGCTTCTTATCCTTGCAGCGCGGGCAGGTGGTCTCGCCCGGCTTTTTGTGGCTGTAGCAGTTCGTGTGATTTTCGGAGGTTGTCAGCGTGATGTAGCCGCCAAGCCCCGGCGCCAGCTCGGTAAGCTTTTTAATGCTGTCGCGGAAGAAGTCCTGGACCTCGGGCACCGAAAGGCAGAGCGAGGCAAAGCCCTCCTTGTTGACGTCTCCCTTGAGGTCGGGGCGCTTTTCAAAGACGCTCTCGCTCATCTCGCGCGGCTCGTTGATGTAGAGGTAGAGCTTGAGACCGTAGCGCGAGAGGCGCTCGATCAGGGCGTTGAGCCCCTTGATGCGCTTCTCCCAGCCGACCGAGAGGGAGGGGTCGTAGCGGCAGGGGATCATCGAATAGAGGATCGCCTGTGTCCACACCCCGCCAATACCCATGGCGGCGTAAGCGCGGAGCAGCTCGTCGGGAAAGGAGGCCTCAAGGAGCGTCTCGTCATAGAAAACGTCACCGTACAGCGCACAGTAGGAGTGGCAGTAGGAGGCCTCAAAGCGTGAGGAGACCTTCTTCTCGGGGATCGCTTTCGGGTACATGGCCGAGAATTCAAAGGGGCGGAGCGTGGGGGCGCCCACCGCCGCCTCGACCTCCTCGGTCACACGGCGGATCGCCTCGGTCATGCGGCGCTCCTCCTCGGTGAGGGGGCGTACCGTCAGGGTCTCGCACTTCGGCTTGTGACCGCCAAGCTTGACGCGGAGGAAATCGTCCTCCTGCAGGATAAAGGCAAGGTAGTCCTCGTCCCAATCGAGAAGCAGGCAGAGCTGCGCGTAGGTGAGCAGCTGCCAGTTGGCGCGGATCAGCGTGATGTAGCCGCGCTTTCTCCAGGTCTCCTCGGTCGCCTCGTCGGTAAAGCTTACGCCCATCTCCTCGGCAAGGCGCTGTGCCTCGGCCTCGGTGCAGGCAAGGACCTTGGCCGCACGGGCAGCCGTGATCATCTCGTGGTTGCGGTAGACAAAGCACTGATGGCGCGTGGGAAAATAGTCGTAGGTAACGGGGTCGAGCGCAAAGTAGGGAAGTAGCGGGTAGGCCATCGGCGGCACCTCTCTTTTCTTTTTCTATGGGTAGTTTAACATTTACTTACGTAAATGTCAAGAAAAACCGCGTTTTTTCGGTAAAAAATCATTGCTGAGGAATGAGGGGAGAGGGGCGGTTCCTGCGGCGGTAGTCGGAGGGCGAGAGCCCCTGGTAGCGGAGGAAGACGTCGCCGAAGTAGTTGGCCGAGGCAAAGCCGCACCGAGCCGCGATCTCCCCGATGGGGAGCGCCGTTTCGAGGAGCAGTCGGCAGGCGGCAAGGACGCGCGTCCTCTGCAGGTATTCCTGAAAGCCAAAGCCCGTCAGCTGCTTGAAGCGACGGGAAAAATAGGTACGCTCAAGGCACGCCATCGCCGCCGCCGAGGTGAGAGTGATCTCCTCGCCGTAATGCTCGGATACGTAACGCGTTACGGCCTGTACCTTGTCGGCGCCGCCGCTCATGACCTGCTCGCGCCGCGTGCCGTAGCGCAGGGCGGTGAGCGCGATCTCCTGCAAAAGGTGGGTAAGGACGGGGGCTGTCAGCCCGTCGGGACGGGCGCTTGTCCGTACGATCTCCTCCAGCGCGGCGTGTACACGCTCGGCGGCCGCCTCGGGCAGATGAAAGCAGCCGCCCTCAAAAAAGCGCGCGGCCTCGTCACCGAGAAAGGCCGAAAGCGCGGCGGCCTGCGCGTCCGAAAAATAAAGGACGTAGCGATCGTAGCCCCCTCGGCCGAGAGTCGTGGCGCGGTGAAGCACGTGCCGTGGCACCACGAGGAGGTCGGCAGGGCAGACGTCGTACACCGTGTGCTTCATAAGATAGCGCCGTGTGCCAGACAGCAAAAAATAGCATTCATAAAAGGGGTGCTCGTGCATTCCCACAAGGCGGCGCCCTCCCTCGGCCTTGCCGTGCTCGGCCAGGATCCCGTATTCATTGATGCTCTCCAACGTCTCTCCCCCTCGAAATTTTTCTGCCTCTATTCTATCACGCTGCTCGCGCGCATGCAATGGGGTACACAATATTTCAGTAATATGCACGAAGAAATCCACAACGCTTTGGTGGATTTTTTTCTGAAATTCCTTTAAAATAGAACATAGAGGGCCTGCCCCCTAAAAAAAGAATTACATTCAAGGAGGACATTCCATGAAGGTTTACGTTTTGCCCACTGCTGACGCTCTCGGTGCCGCTGCTGCCCGTCAGGCGGGCGAGGTCATGCGCCGTGCGATCGCCGAGCGCGGAGAGGCGCGCCTGCTTCTCTCCACGGGCGCCTCGCAGTTCACCTTTTTTGAGCATTTCGTGAAGGAGGACGTCGATTGGAGCCGTGTGGAGATGTTCCACCTTGACGAGTACGTCGGTATGGCGCCCACGCACCCTGCCAGCTTCCAGAAGTACCTGCGCGAGCGCTTTGTGGACGTGGTCCACCCCGCCAAGTATCACCTCATTGACGGCACCCGCGCCCCCGAGGAAACGATTGCCGAGCTTACGGCGCTCATTCGTCGCGCGCCCATCGACCTCGGCCTCATTGGTATCGGCGAGAACGCGCACATCGCCTTCAACGATCCGCCTGCCGATTTTGATGACCAAAACGCCTACAAGGTCGTGACGCTTGTCGATAGCTGCATCGCCCAGCAGATGCGTGAGGGCTGGTTCAAAACGCCCGAGGAGGCCTTCCGTCAGGCCATCAGCATGACCTGCTCCGAGATCATGCGCTGCAAGACCATCATCTGTGCCGTTCCCTACGCCTGCAAGGCGCAGGCCATTCACGACACTCTGACGAGTGAGAAGACCAACCTCGTGCCCGCCACGCTGCTGAAGGAGCATGCCGACACCACGGTCTACTGTGACGCCGATTCCGCTGCCCTTGTCTCCGCGGACGTTCTGGCCCGCTATTGAGGAAGCCCCTATGCTACTGAACCGTTGCGCAAAGGTCGCTGTCCTTCTCCCCCCCTCGCCCACACTGCGTGAGCTTTTTGCGGCCGAGGAGCTGAAAAAGTACTTAACGGCCATGCTCGGCTTCACCTTTGCGGCCGAGGCCCCCGTCCGTTTTGTCATCGGCGACCCGTACAGAAATCCCGCCGCCGCCGAGATCGTCTCCCCCGAGGAATACGACTCTCTCCTTGTGGGGGACGAGGGTCTCCTTGTCCGTGTCAAGGGGGACGCCGTTCTTCTGACGGGTAGCCACGGTCGCTACGATGAGGAGCGCGGCACGCTCTACGCGACCTACGAATTCCTTGAGCGCCTTTGCGGCTGCAGTCTCTCGGCGATCGGCAACCCCGCGCACAACGTCGGAGAATTCGTGCCGACGCTCGATTCCCTCACCCTCCCCGAGGGGGATATCGTGAAGGGCGAGGCCGACCTCCCCTACCGCTGTGCGATCGTCCAGTACGGCGACCGCGCGGGCGACAGCGATCACGGCCTCAATATCCCCTTCCTTGATTGGCTGGTCAAGAACCGCTACAACCGCATTCTCACCTGGTGCGAGACCTATGAAAAATGGAAGAAGATAGGCCTTTTGCCCGAGATCGAGCGCCGCGGTCTCCGTCTGACCGTCGGCCATCACGATGCCGTTAAGCAGTGGCTCCCCTTCTTTGGTAACGAGTATTTTCCCGAGAAATACTATGAGACTCACCCCGAGTATTACCGCCTTGAGGCCGACGGCTCGCGCTTCCGTCCCATTCCGCCCGAGAATCCCGCAGGGCAGTGGGTGTTCTGCTCGCGCAACGAGGGTTGCATCGAGACGGTCAGCGAAAACCTCATTCGCTGGATCGGCGACAATCCCTTGGTCGACGTTATCGCCCTCTGGCCGATGGACGGTCGCTTCGATCAGTGCGCCTGCCCTGCGTGCGCCAAATACTCGAAGATCGAGAACTACGCCTATTTTCAGAATGAGGTCGCCGTTCGCGTGGCAAAGGTCTATCCCCGCATAAAAATGGATATGCTCCTTTACACCAACCTCTGGGAATGCCCCGACGGCATGAAGCTCTCGCCCTCGCTCTTCTGCGATATGTCCACCTGGGCCGCCACGGGCCTGCGCCCCTGCGGTAAGCCCGATGGCTCCTGCCTGGCCAACACCCACTTCACCGAGACCCTCCTCAAATGGAAGGCGCACGGATCGGAGGTCGCGTTCTACGATTACTATATGACCGTGTTCGGCGACCGTCAGCGCCTCACCTGCATGGCGGACGAGCTGCAAAGCATCTGGAAATACTGTAAGGAGAACGGCATTCTCGGCTCGGGCACGCAGATCGAGTGCTTCAACCTCTGGAACTACCTCGTCAACCTTTACGCCTTTGCGCGTACGGGCTACGATACCTCGCTGACACTGGACGATCACCTCGCGGCGCTGGCGCCCCTCTTCGGAGACGGCGCCCCGATGATCGCCGAGATCACGCGCTACCTTGAGGAGCTTGTCGACGGGCAGGGGCCCCTCAGCACGGCCGCCGATTACCTGAACCGCTACGCCGATAAAGAGAAGGTCTACGCCCTCTTTGACGAGGCGCTGGCCGCCGCCAAAACGCCTCGCGCGCGCAACAATATCCGCCTGATGCGTATGGAGTTCCGCTATTCCGACCTGGAGCCCGCCGACAAGGGGCACGGTCAGCCCTACGACCGTCTTCTTGAGTACGAGGACAAAACGGGTGAGCTGGCTTACATGGCCGTAAACTTCGACAGCTTTGACCATTACGTCGGAGAGGGCATCGCTTTCCCGCTTTCCAACCGAGACACGAAGGGATTTGTGCCCGACACCTGGTACCTCCTCGAGCAGTAAATTCGGGCATAAACCGCAAAAAAGAGCCACTTCGGTGGCTCTTTTTTGCTTCGTTGCTCCCGCCCACTCGACGTATGAAAATACGCCTTCGGGGCGGGAGACAACGATTTCTGCGCCGAATTTCCTTGCTCGAGATGCATTTTTGCTTCGCTGCTCCCGCCCACTCGACGTACCCTCGTACGCCTTCGGGGCGGAGAACGGCGATTTCTGCGCCGAATTTCCTCGCCCCAACCGTAAAGAGGCACTTCGGTGGCTCTTTTTTACTTCGCCGTTTCCGCCCGCTCGACGTATAAAAATACGCCTTCGGGGCAGAGAACAGCGATTTCTGCTTCGAATTTTCTTGCTCCAACCGTAAAGAGGCACTGTGATGCCTTTTTTTACTTCGCCGTTTCCGCCCTCGTACGAAAGAAACGGCTCCCCGTGGGGAGCCGTTTCTTTGTTGCTTAGGAGTAGAAGTCGCCGAGCTTCTTCAGCTTCTCGTACTTCGCCTTTGCGGTGGCCTCGGCCTTCTGGAAGAGGGCCTCGGCGCGCTCGGGATCCTGCTGAGCGAGGCGCGTGTAACGGGCCTCACCCTTGATGAACGCCTGGTAGTCGCCGGTCGGCTCCTTGGAGTCGAGCGAGAAGGGATTCTTACCCTCGGCCTTCAGGGCGGGGTTGTAACGGAAGAGGTGCCAGTAGCCGGCCTCAACCGCCTTCTTCATCTCGGCCTGGCAGTTCTGCATGCCACCCTTGATGGAGTGCATCTCGCAGGGAGCGTAGCCGATGACGATCGAGGGACCCGGATACGCCTCGGCCTCGTGGAGGGCCTTCAGCGTCTGGTTCATGTCGGCACCCATAGCGATCTGGGCAACGTAAACGTAGCCGTAGGACCTGGCGATCTGGGCGAGGTCCTTCTTGCCGATGGCCTTACCGGCGGCGGCAAACTGAGCGACCTGGCCGATCTGCGAGGCCTTGGAGGCCTGACCGCCGGTGTTAGAGTACACCTCGGTGTCAAAGACCATGATGTTGACGTCCTCACCCGAGGCAATGACGTGGTCAAGACCGCCGAAGCCGATGTCGTAGGCCCAACCGTCACCACCGAAGATCCAAACGCTCTTCTTGGCGAGGTACTGCTTGTTCTCAAGGATCTTGGCGCGGAGCTCACAGCCGCAGTCGCAGGCCTCAAGGGCGGCAACGAGGGCCTTCGTGGCGGCCTCGTTCTCGGCACCCTGATCCTTCGTGGCAAGGTACGCCTCGGCGGCGGCCTTGACGTCCTCGTTCTTCGCGGTCTTCAGAAGCTCCTCAACGTAAGCGATCACGCG
Organism: Clostridia bacterium; assembly: GCA_017407375.1. Taxonomy (GTDB): domain Bacteria; phylum Bacillota; class Clostridia; order Oscillospirales; family CAG-272; genus UBA1740. Next base: position 6,571 of record JAFQWT010000059.1, on the reverse strand, counting down.
CTCACGGAGGGCCTTCTGACCGGTGTAGATGCCAAGGCCGTGCTCGGCGTTGTCCTCGAAGAGCGAGTTGGCCCAAGCGGGACCGCGGCCGGTCTCACGGTTGACGGTGTAGGGAGTGGAGGGTGCGGAGCCGCCCCAGATGGACGAGCAGCCCGTGGCGTTCGAGATGTACATTCTCTCGCCGAACAGCTGGGTGATGAGGCGAGCGTACGAGGTCTCGGCACAGCCGGCGCAGGAGCCGGAGAACTCGAGGAGGGGCTGCTTGAACTGGCTGCCCTTAATGGTCTTGGTGTCAAAGAGCTTCTTGTCGGAAACGTTGGCCACGCAGTAGTCAAAGTACTTCTGCTCACCCGATTCCTGTGCCTGGGGCACCATCTTGATGGCCAGCTTGTCGGTGCCGTCCTTGGCGGCCTTCTGGTTGACGGGGCAGGCCTTCACGCAGAGGGTGCAGCCCATGCAGTCCAGGGGGCTGACGGTCATGGTGAACTTGTAGCCGTTGCCCGACTTGTCACCAACGACCTTACCGATGAGCTTCATGCCGGCAGGCGCCGCCGCGATCTCCTCGTCCGAGAGGGCGTAGGGGCGGATGGTGGCGTGCGGGCAAACGAAGGCACAGCTGTTACACTGGATGCAGTTCTCGGGGATCCAGGTGGGAACGCTGACGGCAACGCCGCGCTTCTCGTAAGCGGCAGCGCCCTGCGGGAAGGTACCGTCGACGTACTTCTCAAAGGCGGAAACGGGGAGACTGTCACCCTTCATGGAGACAACGGGCATCACCACGTTGTTGACAAACTCCACAAGGTCGGCGCGCTCACCCGTCACGGCGGCGGCGGGGGCCGTCTTGCCGGCGGACTTCCAGGCCTCGGGCACCTTCACCTCGTGGAGGGCGTCCTTACCGCTGTCGATGGCCTTGTGGTTGAGGTCCACGATATCCTGGCCCTTCTTGAGGTAGGACTTCGTGGCCATGTACTTCATGTGCTCAATGGCCTCGTCGATCGGGAGGATCTTGGCAAGAGCAAAGAAGGCGGACTGAAGAATGGTGTTCTTGACCTTCGCGTTGCCAAGGTCGATCGCGAGCTTCGTCGCATTGATCGTGTAGAACTTAATGTTGTTGTTCGCAATGTAGGACTTGACGTCGGCAGGCAGGTGCGCGTCCAGCTCCTCATCGCTCCAGGCGCAGTCAAGCAGGAAGGTACCGCCGGGCACCACGTCCGTGACCATGTCGTACTTCTGGAGGTACGCCTGGTTGTGGCAGGCAACAAAGTCGGCCTTGTTGATGTAGTAGGTCGACTTGATGGGCGTGTCACCGAAGCGCAGGTGCGAGATGGTGATACCGCCCGTCTTCTTCGAGTCGTACTGGAAGTACGCCTGAATGAACTTGTCGGTGTAGTCGCCGATGATCTTGATCGAGTTCTTGTTGGCGCCAACGGTACCGTCACCGCCAAGACCCCAGAACTTGCAGCTGATCGTGCCGGCGGGCGCGGTCGCGGGAGCCACCTTCTCGGGGAGGGAGGTGTCCGTCACGTCGTCCACGATACCGATGGTGAAGCCGTTCTTCGGAGCAGCGGCCGAGAGGTTCTCGTAAACGGCAAAGACCGAGGCAGGCGTCGTGTCCTTCGAGCCGAGACCGTAACGGCCACCGACCACGGTAAGACCGCTTCTGCCTTCACGGGCGAGGGCGGCGATAACGTCAAGGTACAGGGGCTCGCCGAGGGAGCCGGGCTCCTTCGTACGGTCAAGGACGGCGATCTTCTTGACGGTCGCGGGGATCGCGGCGGCAAGCTTTGCGGAAACGAAGGGACGGTACAGACGGACCTTGACAAGGCCGACCTTCTCGCCATTCGCATTCATGTAGTCGATGACCTCCTCGATGGTGTCGCAGACCGAGCCCATGGCAACGATCACGCGGTCAGCATCGGGCGCACCGTAGTAGTTGAAGAGCTGGTAGTCGGTGCCCAGCTTCTCGTTGACCTTGCCCATGTACTCCTCAACGATCGCGGGGAACGCATCGTAGTAGCGGTTGCAGGCCTCTCTGTGCTGGAAGAAGATGTCACCGTTCTCGGCGGAGCCGCGGAGCACGGGGAACTCGGGGTTCAGGGCGCGGGCGCGGAACGCGGCGATGGCGTCCTTGTCCACCATATCGGCAAGGTCGGCGTAATCCCAGGCCTCGATCTTCTGGATCTCGTGCGAGGTGCGGAAGCCGTCAAAGAAGTTCAGGACGGGAACGCGGCCCTTGATGGTGGCCAGGTGAGCCACGGCGCCAAGGTCCATGATCTCCTGCGCGTTGGTCTCGGCCAGCATGGCGTAACCGGTCTGGCGGCAGGCGTAAACGTCGGAATGGTCACCGAAGATGTTCAGGGCATGGCTGGCAACGCAGCGCGCCGAAACGTGGATAACGCTGGGAAGCAGCTCACCCGCGATCTTGTACATGTTCGGGATCATGAGGAGAAGGCCCTGAGAGGCCGTGTAGGTGGTGGTGAGAGCGCCGGCGGCCAGAGAGCCGTGGACAGCACCCGCGGCACCCGCCTCGGACTGCATCTCGGTAACCTTCACGCGATCGCCGAACAGGTTAATGGCGGGCTTGCCAAAAATGTTCTTGTTCGATGCGCTCCAGCTGTCGGTGACCTCGGCCATCGGGCTGGAAGGGGTGATGGGGTAGATGGCGGCTACCTCGGTGAACGCATACGATACGTGCGCCGCCGCGGTGTTACCATCCATAGAAAGCTTTTTTCTTTCCATGTGACTTTTCCTCCGTTTTGCTATATATTTTTTTTGCTTTTACCTTTAAGGGTGGCTCCCCGACCCCTACGGGGTCAGGACCAAAGGTCATTATAACACAGTTAGTGACAAAAGTAAATATATTTCATTAAATATTTTTGGAAAGAAAAATCCGCCGCCCTTGACAAAACCGCCCACGCCCGATATAATAATGGAGTAACAAAGCGAAAAAGAGGAAGAGCTATGCTTGGAGAAAACAAGGTCATCTTTTCGGGCGTCCAGCCCTCGGGAAATCTGACCATTGGAAATTACCTCGGCGCCATTCGCAATTTTTCGGCGTTTTCCGAGGAGTACCGTTGCTTTTACTGCGTGGTCGACCTGCATGCCGTCACGGTCCGCCAGGTCCCCGCGGAGCTGCGCCGCCGCACCTATGAAACGCTGGCGCTCTATATCGCCTGCGGTCTTGACCCTGAGAAGAACACGCTGTTCGTCCAGTCGCACGTGCCCGCGCACTGTGAGCTTTCCTGGATGCTCGGCTGCAGCACCATGTTCGGTGAGCTCTCGCGCATGACGCAGTTCAAGGACAAGAGCCAAAAGCATGCCGACAACATCAATGCGGGCCTTTTCACCTACCCCGTCCTGATGGCCTCGGATATCCTTCTGTACCAGACCGACCTTGTGCCCGTCGGCATTGACCAAAAGCAGCATCTGGAGCTGGCGCGCAACATCGCCATCCGCTTCAACCACCTGATGGGCGATACCTTCACGGTGCCGGACGGCTATATCTCAAAGGACGGCATGAAGATCATGTCGCTCACCGAGCCGACCGCCAAAATGTCAAAGTCCGACCCCAATAAGAACGCCGTCGTCTATATCCTCGACCCGAAGGACGAGATCCTCAGAAAATTCCGCCGCGCGGTGACCGACTCTGGCAGTGAGGTGCGCTACGATGAGGACCGCCCCGGCATCGCCAACCTGATGTCGATCTACCGTTGCTTCACGGGCAAGGAATACGATGAGATCGAGCGTGAGTTTGACGGCCGCGGCTACGGGGACTTCAAGGCCGCCGTCGGTGAGGCGTGCGCCGATGCCCTCGCCCCCGTGCAGGCCGAGTTCTCCCGCCTTATGGCTGACAAGGGCTATCTTGAGAGCGTGATGAAGGCGGGTGCCGAAACGGCCGCCCGCGCGGCCGCCCGCACGATGAGCAAGGTGCGGAGGCGCCTCGGCTTTATCGACCTGAAATAAAAAAGGGGGAGCGGCGCTCCCCTTTTTACGTTCCTTTGCGCCCTTGCCGTCTTTTTCGGAAAAATTTTTTTCTATCTCTTGACAAACCCGCAAGACTCTGTTATAATAACAAAGGTCCGCTGCTATGGCTCAGTTGGTAGAGCACATCCTTGGTAAGGATGAGGTCATCAGTTCGAATCTGATTAGCAGCTCCAAAAAAGCACTGCGAAAGCAGTGCTTTTTTGTTGTATTTACGCCGCGCGAAAGGAAAAAGCGCTGCTCCTGCAGCGCTTTTTCTTATGGCTCGTTCTTGGCAGCGGCGATGGCATCCAGGCGTTTGTTGCGGACGTACAGCACAAGGTCGGCGCCCACCATGATGAAGTTGATGATGTAAAAGATGAGAACGTACCACTTCGAGGCAAAGGCGGCCATATAGCCCTCGTTTAAAAACTTGGAGGCAATGCCCGCGATGTAACCGAAGAAGATGCAAAGGAGAAAGACAAGACTCTTGCCCTTGGCGGTTCTCGCGCGGTAGGACTTCACCACGTTGAAGGGCCACGAAACGCCGAAGGAGACCACCATGATAATTTCCAAAAGCTCATAAAGATCGATCATTTTTTCACCTCAGTTTGTAAATTCCTTTTTATTATAGCACATACTTTTCCGCTTGGCAAGTCCCAAAAAGGGCTTGTTTTTTTTCTTTTCGTGTGCTATACTATTAAAAAATTCTTACCGGGAGGCCACGCATGGAGAAAAAACCAACGCCGCGCGCGCTTTCACTCCTTTCCCTTGTCGTTGGCGTGACCGTGTTCGGCACCGTCGGCCTTGTCCGCCGTGAGATCCCCCTGGGGTCGGGGACGGTGGCCCTCTTTCGCGGGGGCATCGGTGCGCTGACCCTGCTCATTGGCCTTATCTTCCGCCGCCACCGTGCGCCCCTCTCGCTCCTTCGGAAGCGCTTTCTCCCGATCATGCTTTCGGGCGCCGCGATCGGTATCAACTGGATCTTACTGTTTGAGGCGGTCAACCGCACGACGGTGGCGGTGGCCACGCTCTCCTATTATATGTCCTCGGTCTTTGTCGTTCTCGCCTCGCTCCTTTTCTTCCGTGAACGCCTGACACCGCGGCGGGCGGTCTGCCTTTTGATCTCGGTGGGCGGCTTTGTCCTGGTCTCGGGAGTCTGTGAGGGGGGCGGCGGCAACGCTGCCGGCGTCCTTTTTGGCCTTGGTGCCGCGCTCTTTTACGCGATAGCCATTCTCTTTAACCACCGCCTTTCGGACGTCCCCGCCTATGAGCGCACGCTGTGCCAGCTCGTTTTTGCCACGCTGGTGGTCCTGCCCTACGCCCTCCTCTTTGAGGACGTGGGTGCCGTTACGGCGCTGTCCCCCACCCCGCTTGTGCTTCTCATCACCCTGGGCGCCGTCCACACGGGCATCGCTTACGTGCTCTATTTCTTTGCCGTCGGGACGCTGTCCGCCGCCACCGTCGGGCTGATCGGCTATCTTGACCCCACGCTGGCGGTCCTTCTTTCGGCGCTTTTGCTTCGGGAGCCGATCTCCACGCTCGGCATTGTCGGCGCGGTCCTTGTCATCCTTTCGGCCGTGGTGGGCGAGCTGCCGCACCGCTACTATGACGATAAGGAGCCGATCCCTTATCCCTTCCGTCCCTTCCGCCGCCAGTGGATCTTCCCCATCTTCAAGCCGATCTTCTACCTGTTCTTCCGTCGACCGCAGGTGGTCAACCTGTCGGGGGAGTTCCTTCTGCCGCCGCGCGCCATTCTCGTGGCCAACCACTTTGCCAAGCGCGGCCCCATGGCGTATGAGCTGTACCTGCCGACCTACTACCGCCCGTGGGGCGCTTACCAGATGCTTGGCACCTACAAGATGCGCTTCCACTACCTCCGCGACGTTTTCTATATGCAAAAGCGCGGCTTTGGCGTGGTCCGCGCCTCGATCCTTGCCACCTTTGAGGCCGTCTTTTCTATGATGATCTACCGCGGCATGCGCGTTTTGCCCTCGTATCCCGATGCGCGCTTTACCAAGACCCTGCACCAAAGCATCGCCACCCTGGAGGCGGGGATGTCGGTGCTTGTGTTCCCCGAGGATTCCTCGGACGGCTACCATGACGTCCTGAAGTCCTTCCACCCCGGGTTTGTCGCCCTTGCCGATCACTATCTCCGCAAAAACGGTGAGGACCTGCCCGTCTATCCCATCTATTATAACGAGAAAGAGCGAAAGCTCATCATCGGCCCGCCGTCCTACGTCGGCAAGCTCCTTGCCGAAGGCAAAACGCGGGAAGAGATCGCCCAGCACCTTTGCCAAAGCGTGAACGCGCTCTACGTCCCCGGCAAAGAAAAAGAGGTAGAATGATCTACCTCTTTTTTCTTTATAAAAACAGGGGGCGGCGCTGCCTTGCGTGCAAGGCGTCGGAAAGCGATTCGGAGATCTGGGTGAAGTCCGCCACCAGTGAGTGCGGCTTTTTCTCGGGGTCGTCCTGGCGCATCGGCACAAAGTACACGTTCTTGCGGGAGAGCAGGGTGGCAATGTTGGCAAGCCCCGCGGAGAGCGAGTCGTTTGAGGCCAGGGCAATGAGGGTCGGGCGGTCGGAGCGCAGGTGCGCCTTGGCCGCCATG
>JAFQWT010000058.1 GCA_017407375.1 Clostridia bacterium | reverse complement strand
GGCCCAGAAGATCCGCACGCAGTACATGGAGAAGGAGCCCTCCGAGCTGGATGAGCTCCGCGCCCTGGATGCCGAGGTCAAGCGTCCCGCCAACGTCCTTGCCTACACCCTTGGCGGTGTGTCCTCTCTTGTGATGGGGGCGGGCATGAGTCTTGTGATGACCGACGTCGGCGTGGCCATCGGAATGGCGAGTGCGCTGGTTCCCGGCATTATCATCGGCACGCTGGGGCTTTTGGCGGCCATCGCCAATTATCCTATCTACAAAAAGCATCTGGAGCGCCGCAGAAAGCAGTATGCGGAAGAGATCATGGCTCTCAGCGAAAAAATTCTTAATAAATAATAAAACGGTATAAAGGAGAAAAAACAATGGGTATCAAGGAGTTTTTCAAGAAGGCGTTCGGCGACATGAAGAGAAGTGCCAAGGCACAGCACGAGGTGGATAAGGCGGAGTTTGCCGCGACAAAGGCCGAGGCCAAGGCCAGCTTTGAGGAGAACCGTTTCCACAACAGCTTTGCTAAGGCCAAGGCCGATGCCAAAAAGACCTGGGATGACGCGCATATGAGCCCCGCCGAGAGGGAGGCGAAGACCCAGGAGGAGCGCGATGCCAAGATCGCGGCGGCCAATGCCAGGACCGAGGCGGCCAAGGCGCGCTACGAAGAGGCGAAGAAGTGAGAAAAAAGGGGGAGGCCGAGGCGCCTCTCCCTTTTTCCGAAAAATGCCCGCATTTTTTGCATCATAAACAAAACTTTAACATTTCCGTGCTATAATAAAGCGTAAGCACGAAAAACCAAAGGAGAGAAGGCCATGTTTAAGATTTTGGTCGTTGAGGACGATAGGGACCTAAACCGCAGCGTTTGCTCCTTTTTGAACCGCAGTGGCTATGAGGCCGTGGGGTGCCTCGATGCGGAGAGCGCCTATGACGAGCTGTATAAGACCACCTTTGACCTCATCGTTTCCGATATTATGATGCCGCGCATTGACGGGTTTGAGCTTGCGAAGACCGTCCGCTCACTCAATACCGATATCCCGATCCTCTTTATGACCGCGCGGGACGATTTTGCCTCCAAGCAGCGGGGCTACCGCATCGGCATTGACGATTATATGACAAAGCCCATTGATCTTGACGAGCTGTTTTTACGCATCGGTGCGCTGCTGCGCCGCTCCAAGATCGCCTCCAGCCGCCGCCTTGAGGTCGGGGAGTTCGTGATGGATGCCGATGAGCGCTCCGCCGTTCTGAACGGGGAGGAGATCTCCCTGACCGTGCGGGAGTTTGACCTGCTCTACAAGCTCCTCTCTTACCCGAAAAAGACCTTTACGCGTACCCAGCTCATGGACGAATTCTGGGACGTGGACACGGGGACCGGCACAAGGACGGTGGACGTCTATATGACCAAGCTCCGTGCCAAGCTTGCCGCTTGCACCTCCTTCGAGATCCAGACCGTCCACGGCCTCGGCTATAAGGCGGTGCTCAAATGAAGGGCGAAAAAAGGACGCGGCGCATTCTTGCCACCATCAGCAATTTTCTCGTCTTTTTCCTCCTTGTTGCCGTGGTGATCGCCTGTTGTCTTACGCTCTTCACCTCGACCCTGCAGGATACCATAGGCCATGACTTCACGGAGGAGGAGATCGCTGCCGCCGCCAAGGCCACGATGCTCAACGTTATCCTCATCAGTGCGGGAATGGCGGTCATCGACTATCTGCGCCGCAAATATACGGTGGATGAGCCGGCGAAAAAGATCACCGAGGCCACCGAGAAAATGATCGCCGGAGATTTCAGCGTCCGCCTTGAGCCCATTGCCTCGGTCATTGAGCAAAACCATTTCAACGATATCATCGAGTGCATCAACAAAATGGCAGAGGAGCTTTCGGGCGTGGAGACGCTCCGTGCCGATTTCATCGCCAACGTCTCACACGAGATGAAGACCCCACTCTCTGTGATCCAGAATTACGGCAAGCTCTTGGAGGAGGCCGACCTCAGCGAGGAGGGGCGCCTTGAGTATGCGCACGCCATCACCGAGGCCACGCGCCGCCTTTCGGATATGATGTCAAGCGTCTTAAAGCTGAGCCGCTTGGAAAACCAGACGATCTATCCCACCCCCACGACCTTTGACCTTGGCGAGCAGCTCTGCGAGTGCCTTTTGCAGTTTGAAAGCACGTGGGAGGGGAAGGGGATCGACATTGAGACCGATATTTCCGAGGGGGTCCTCCTTTCGGCCGATCCCGAGCTTCTCTCGCTCGTTTGGAACAACCTTTTCTCCAATGCCTTCAAGTTTACCGAGGAGGGTGGCCGTGTCTTTCTTACCTTGACGGCGGACGCTGAGCGCGCCACGGTAAGCATCCGCGACACGGGCTGTGGGATGTCGGCCGAGGTCGGCGCCCATATCTTTGAAAAATTTTATCAGGGCGATACCTCGCACGCCACGCAGGGCAACGGACTCGGTCTTGCCCTCGTCAAGCGCGTGGTCGATATCCTTGGGGCGGAGATCGCCGTTGAGAGCGCGGTGGGGGTCGGCACGATCTTTACCGTTACCATCGGGAGGGCAGGGCATGGACTGGAAGACGCTCGGTAAGGCCCTTTTGTTCCCGCCCCTTCCGCTTGCTATTGCCCTTCTGCCCGTGGCCGGCGGGTTTCTCGTCCTTTCCATGGTGCTTTTGGGGAGCGCTTCGCCCGTTGCCTGCCTTTCCTACGCTCTTGCTGCCTACACCCTGACGGTGTGGTGCGCAAGGGCACCCGCCGCCGTCCGCCGCTTTCGTGCCTTTCGGGAAAAGAACGCCCTTTGGCAGCGCCTTAGGAGCGATGAGCAGCTCCGCTTGCGGGTGGGGCTGTACGGTACCCTGGCGACCAACGCCCTTTACGGACTTTTCCAGGTGGGGCTCGGCCTCTACCACCGCACGTTCTGGTTTTTATCGATCGGTGCGTATTACCTGTGCCTTGGCGCCCTGCGATTTTTCCTTGCACGCTATGCAGGGCGGCATGCCCCCGGTGCTTTGCCCCGCGCGGAGCTTGTCCGTTACCGTGCCTCGGGTGCCGTGCTTCTCGGAATGAACCTGGCTCTTTCCCTGATCGTGTTCTTTATGGTCTATTGGGGCAGGAGCTTTGACCATCACATGATCACGGCCATTGCTATGGCGGCCTATACCTTTGCGGCCTTTGCCATTGCCCTTTGGGGCTTTTTGAAAAAGCAGGGAAGGAGTCCTATCCTTTCGGCTGTCCGCACCGTGAATCTGGCGGCGGCCCTTGTGTCAATGCTGACTCTGGAATCCACCATGCTCTCGACCTTTGCGGACGGCACGCTGACCGCCACGGCGAGAAAGCTCATGCTCGCCATCACGGGTGGCGCCG
>JAFQWT010000057.1 GCA_017407375.1 Clostridia bacterium | reverse complement strand
ATGAACGAGGCGGGTCTTAACGCAAAGTGGATCGGCAAGGATATGACTCATAAGGAAACACAGGAATTCTCGCAGAGAGTTCTCAACCATATGAGAGAAAGACTTTCCGACTATCAGGAAGCATACGGAGACCTCTACAACCTGGAGGCCACCCCTGCCGAGTCGACGAGCTACCGTCTTGCCAAGCACGATAAGAAGCGCTTCCCGAACATCCTCACCGCCTCCAAGGAGGGTGAGACGCCCTACTACACCAACTCCTCGCACCTGCCTGTCGGCTACACCGACGATATCTTCTCGGCGCTTGACATCCAGGACGAGCTGCAGACCCTGTACACCTCGGGCACCGTCTTCCATGCCTTCCTCGGTGAGCGCCTGCCTGACTGGAAGGCCGCGGCCTCTCTCGTTCGCAAGATCGCCGAGAACTACAAGCTCCCCTACTACACGCTCTCGCCCACCTATTCGGTCTGTAAGAACCACGGCTACATCGCGGGCGAGGTGAACGTCTGCCCCGACTGCGGCGAGGTCACCGAGGTCTACAGCCGCATCACGGGCTACTACCGTCCCGTGAAGAACTGGAACGACGGTAAGTCGCAGGAGTACCGTGACCGCCGCGTTTACAACGCCGCCGCGTCGATGGCTCGCCGTGCCGACGATAAGCCCACCGTCAAGGCCGAGGCCTGCGACTGCGGGGAGACCGTCACGGGTGACAACCTCATTCTGTTTGCCACCACCACCTGCCCCAACTGCAAAATGGCCAAGAAGTTCCTCGATGAGGCGGGCATCGCCTATGAGGTGATCCTGGCCGACAAGGAGCCCGCCACGGCCAAGCGCTATGGCGTGGAGGCCGCCCCCACCCTCGTCATTGAGCGGGAGGGCAAGCCCGTGGCCACCGTGGCCAACGTCTCCAACATCCGCAAATTCATTGAAGAAAGCACCAAGGCCTGAGCGATGCACGATATCGTTATCGTCGGCGCAGGACCTGCCGGCCTCACGGCGGCCATCTACGGCCGCCGCGCCGGCAAAAGCGTGCTGATCCTGGAAAAAGAGAACTTCGGCGGGCAGATCACCCACTCCCCGAAGGTAGAGAACTATCCCGGCTTCCGCGCCCTTTCGGGCATGGAGCTTGGGGAAAAGCTGGTCGACCAGGCCATGGACCTCGGCGCTGAGATCGAGATGGATACCGTCGTTGGCATCCGCACGGCGGGCCATGACCGCGTCGTGGTCGGTGAGGCGCGCGAGTATCCCGCCAGAAGCGTGATCCTGGCCGCGGGATCCCACCACCGCACGCTGGGCCTTCCGAATGAGGGGCGCCTTGTCGGTCACGGTATCTCGTACTGTGCCATTTGTGACGGTGCCTTCCACGCGGGGGAGGACGTCGCCGTGATCGGCGGCGGCAACTCGGCCCTGCAGGAGGCGGTCATGCTCTCGGAGATCTGCCGCAGCGTCACCGTCATCCAAAACCTTGACCGCCTGACGGGTGAGGGAAGTCTTATTGCCGATATCGCGGAGCGCAGGAACGTGCGTGTTATCTATTCCACGGTCCTGGAACGCCTTGACGGGGAGGAGAAGCTTACCTCCATCGGCCTTCGCAATACCGTCACGGGCCATACCGAGACCCTCCCGATCGACGCCGTTTTCGTGGCGATCGGCCAGGTGCCGGAGAACGAGCCCTTCGCCTCGCTCTGCGACCTTGACGAGCGCGGCTACCTTGCCTCGGGCGAGGACTGCCTCACGCGCACCCCCGGCGTCTTTGCCGCGGGAGACTGCCGCCAAAAGGCGATCCGCCAGGTCACCACCGCCACGGGGGACGGCGCCGTTGCCGCCATCGCCGCGTGCAAATACCTGGATAGCGCAAAGTGAAAAACAGCGACTTCCCACGGGAAGTCGCTGTTTTTGTAAACGAAACCTGTCAAAAAATGGCCTTACGCGGCCCCAAGCGTCGAAAGTGCCAGCATCTCATCCTCACTCATCCTTGGCTCGGCCAGCAGCCGCTCGGCAAACCGAGCGATCGCCGCGGGTGTCGTCAGTCGCTCCATGATCGTGGCGATCGCTGCCGTCCCCGCCCGTGTCCTCAGAAGGCAGTCAAGCATCATTTTTCGTAACGTTGCCGTCGCTAATGTCATAGGTGGTACCTCTCTTTCTTCTTACAAGAACAGTATACCGAAAGCGGTGTCCCAAAAACGGTACACGGAGTGAGGCGTGCGACGGAGAGGGGGGGAACGGGAATTTCGCGCGGAGCAGGGTGTCTCCGCAGAAAAGAAAAGCACCATGTGGATATTATGGCTCCCCCTTGGGGGGAGCTGTCGCGGAACGCGACTGAGAGGGGGGGAGACCTCGGGAATTTCGCCTATGGCGAATCTCTTTCGCCTTGCCGCCGATCAGCAAGCTATCGGCGCTCTGCGGCGAAGAGGCGAACCCGCACCGCTTGACCGTTGGCCTGCGCGACGGGCTCGCGTATCTGCCCAAAAAAGAGGCCTCCCGTGTGGGAGGCCTCTTTTTTGGAGCTGATGACGGGAATCGACCCCGCGTGTTCGGCTTGGGAAGCGGACGCTCTGCCATTGAGCTACATCTGCAAGTCTTTGCTTGCTTATTATAGCGCAAAAGCGGCCGCTTGTCAATGCCTTTTGGAAAAATTTTGGATTTTTAACGTCAGTTCTTCAGACTGTGAATGGGCGCGGGGATGCGTCCGCCGCGGTGGATGAACCTTGCGGGCGAGTAGGTGCGCAGGGGCATGATGGGCGCCGTGCCGAGCAGGCCGCCAAAGTCCACACTGTCGCCAACGCTCTTGCCGTAGGCGGGGATGAGGCGGACGGCCGTCGTTTTTGTGTTGGCAACACCGATCGAGATCTCGTCGGCGATCACACCGCAGATGACCTCCTCGCTCGTGTCGCCGGGAACGGCGATCATGTCAAGCCCCACCGAGCAGACGGCGGTCATGGCCTCCAGCTTCTCAAGCGAGAGCGCTCCGCGCTCCACAGCGGCGATCATGCCCTCGTCCTCCGAAACGGGGATAAACGCGCCCGAAAGCCCGCCCACGTGGCCGGAGGCCATTACGCCGCCCTTCTTCACGGCGTCGTTGAGCATGGCCAGGGCGGCGGTGGTGCCGTGCGCGCCGCAGGACTCAAGGCCCATATTCTCAAGGATCCTCGCCACCGAGTCACCGATGGCGGGCGTGGGCGCCAGCGACAGGTCAATGATGCCAAAGGGCACACCAAGGCGCGTGGCGGCCTCATTGGCGACCAACTGACCGACGCGCGTGATCTTGAACGCCGTGCGCTTGATAAGCTCGGCAAGGGCCGAGAGGTCGCAGTCGCCCGCCCGGGCAATGGCGGAGCTGACAACGCCGGGGCCGGAAACCCCCACGTTGATGACGGTCTCGGCTTCACCGACACCGTGGAAGGCGCCCGCCATAAAGGGGTTGTCCTCGGGCACGTTGGCAAACACCACAAGCTTCGCACAGCCGATGGAGTTATCGTCACGCGTGAGGTAGGCGGCCCGCTTGATGGTGGCGCCCATCAGGCGGATGGCATCCATATTGATGCCCGCCTTGGTCGAGGCCACGTTGACCGAGGAGCAAACGAGGCGGGTCTCGGCCAGGGCCTCGGGGATCACCGAGATCATGGCGCGGGCACCCTTCGTCATGCCCTTCTGTACCAGGGCGGAAAAGCCGCCGATGAAGTTGATGCCCACGGTGTCCGCCGCCCTTTGCAGGGTATGCGCGATCTTCAGGTAGGTATCGGGCGTGGCATCACCGCCGACCAGCGAGATGGGGGTGACCGAAACGCGCTTGTTGACGATCGGTATCCCGTAATCCTTCTCAATGTCGCAACCCGTCTTGACGAGGTTCTCCGCCGTCCGCGTGATCTTGTCGTAGATGCGCGTGCAAAGGCGGTCGGGGTCGTCACTCACGCAGTCGTAGAGCGAGATGCCCATGGTGATGGTCCGGATGTCGAGGTTCTCCTCGCGGATCATCTGTATGGTTTCGAGAATGTCCTGTGTGTTCAGCATGAGGGGCCTCCGTCAGATGCGGTGCATCGCGTCAAAGATCTCCTCGTGCACCGCGCGGATATCCAGGGCGCGGTCACGGCCGAGGGCGGCCAGCGTGTCGGCAAAGGTAGAGAAGGGGCAGTTGAGCGCATCGATGTCCACCAGCATGATCATGGCAAAGTATTCGGAAAGAACGCTCTGCGTGATCTCGATGATGTTGGCACCCGACTTGGCGCACACGGCGGAAACGTCGGCAATGATGCCCACAGTGTCCTTGCCCGTAACGGTGATAACGGCTTTCATATAGGTATCTCCTTTGGATTTTGTTTTGTCAGCAGGTGCCGATCAGGCGGAGGTAGAACTCAACGCTCCGCCCGATGACCTCAAGGCGGATCCTCTCGTTCACCCCGTGGATCGTGCGGCGGTCCTCCGCCGTAAGGTCCATCGCGGAGAAGCGGTACACGCGGTCGGATATGACGCCCCAGTGGCGGCTGTCCGAGCATTGCACCATCAGGTAGGGGGTCACGATCGTGCCGGGCCAGGTCGAGCGGACCGCCGCGGCGATCCTCTCCCAGCCCTCGCAGTCCACACGCGAGATGCGGCTCGGCTCGTTACTGCCAAGGGGGCGCAGCTCCACGCGGTCGTTATCCACGGTCTTGCGCAGATACGCGATCGTGCCGTCCACCGTGTCGGCAGGGTTCAGGCGGATGTTGGAGACCATCGTGGCCGTGGCGGGCAGCACGTTGTTGGCGTTGCTCCCCTGCATGCGGGTAAAGGCCACCGTGGTCCGCACCATGGCGTTTATCTCACCGCCCGAGCGCTTGGCCAGAAGGTTGAGGACGGGGGAGAAGCACCAGAGGTTGGCAAAGATCACACGGTAAAGGAAGGTCGAGTGGCGCGCCAGCGTGTCAAACATCTCGCCCGTCGGCTTCGGGATGTGCATCTTCATCGGCTTGGCCTCAATGGCGGCGCAGGCCAGGGCCAGCTCCCCGATGGGGGTGTGCGGCTTGGGCGCGGAGGCGTGCCCGCCCGAGGAGCGGACGCGGTACTCAAGGTCGATCATGCCCTTCTCGGCCGTTCCGATCATGGCGGCGGGCGTGGTCACCCCGGGGAAAACGTTGTGGACGACCGCCCCGCCCTCATCAAGGACAAGCGCGACCTCGATCCCCTCGGTGCGGAAATGCTCCACAATGTTGGGCGCCCCCTCACCGTTGACCTCCTCACTGCCAGAGAAGGCAAAGTACACGTCGTGCTCGGGCACAAAGCCGCGCTCCATCAGGGTGTTGGCGGCAAAGAGGGCGGCGTTCATCGTTGCCTTGGTATCCAGGGTGCCGCGCCCCCAGAGGACGCCGTTCTCCATAACGCCGTCAAAGGGCGGGTGATGCCAGGTGCCCTCGTCGGCGGGGACCACGTCGTAGTGCGACATCAGGACCGTGGCCGGCCCACGCTCACGCCCCTCCCAGCGGTAAAGGAGGGCGCGCCCCGGAAAGCGGGTGAGCGTGCAGTGCGCGGCAACACTCGGATAGAGCGTGGGAAGCAGCGCGACAAGGCGCTCAAATTCCCCATCGTCCTCCTCCTCGGCCCGATAGCGGGAAACGGTGCGGCAGCGCACCAGCTCACGCAGGGCCGATGCCGCCGCCTCACGGTCAAAGTCGCAGGGGGTCGGCTCCGCCACCACAAGCTTCTTCGGGCGGAAGAGCGCCGCACGAATGAGGATAACGGCAAGGAATAAGACGAACAGTGAGAGAAGTGCGATAAGTACGTAGATCACAAAAAACCTCCCAAAGCATCAGTCAAGCAGATGCTTTTTGTAAAGAATACGCGACACTCCGATGGTAAAGAGCGCACTCACGGGGACCATGATGCCCACGGTGCCCGCGTTCAGCGCGGGGATCGTGATGAAGAGGATGAGCATCAGGGCCACGGGCGCCACGGCGATCTTCCAGCTCTTTGAGATAAAGGCCACACCCAGCGAGCCGAAGAGGGCAGGCAGGATCTGATCGAAGGCGGGGTCAAGGATGGGCGCCGTCAGGATCGGCGTCAGCGGAATGGCAAGGATCACGCCGAGGATGACGATGACCGTCGTCACGATGCTGGAGGTGGCAATGGCAATGGTCGAGATGACCTCGCCCTCCTCGGAGTTGGCCTTGACGTCGGCCTGCTCCAGCGCCGAGAGGGCGCAGGGGAGCTTAAGGTTGGAGATGTTGCCCGTCACAAACGAGAGGTAGGTGCCGCCCGAGCCGAGCATGGGGAGATAGGTGATGGTCTCAACGATGCCCACCGCCCAGTACATGGGCGCCACGGCCACAAGACCGCCAAGGAAGGCCGTCCAGTCGGGGGTGGCGGAGAAGATGAGCCCGACCACGATGGGGAAGAGGAAGAGGATGCCCGTCATGCTGAAGTTCCAGATCTTACCGTCGCGGTGGACGCTGTCCATATAAGAAAGCTCACTGTATTTTTTCATGTCGCACCTCCTCAAACCGGCGCCGTGCCGAGCCAGCCCGTCAGCGGGATGGCGGCGGCCATAGCCAGCACAAGACTTAAGGGCAGGGCGTAATCCGAGATCCAGCGCCAGCCCGTCTTTTTCATGATCAGTCCGCAAAGGATCGTGGTCAGCGCCGACACCGCCATAACGCAGATCGGCACAAGACCGTACGTCAGGCCCTTAAATACCGAGGAAAAATCGCAGAACACGAAGCCAAGGAAGGCCGAGATCATGCCCATGAAGAGCGAGTTCTGGAAGATGTCCGCCCACTTTTTGTCGCGCTTTTCCAGCGTCAGCATGCCTGCCTGCATCTTTTTGCCGAGCAGGGGCGCCAGCCAGATGCCCACAAGGATGCTGACCGTCATCACCAGTGCAACCGTCACGTATTGCGAGGCGGTGAGGGCGGGGATCTCGGTGCCAAAGGCCTTGATGGTCTGCTCCGCGGCGATCGTCTCGTAGGAGAGTGAGCCGATCACGCTGAGGCGGAGCCAGGGGAGCGCCACACCGAGGTTTTTCGAAAGGATGATGACGCCCACCACAATGGAAACGGCGGGGGCGATCGTAAAGACCGCGGCGGAGCGCACGATCTTTTTGAGCTTGTCCTTCGGAATACCGAGGACAAGGGCGCGGCGCCAGGCGCGCACCATGAAATAGACCGACTGCGCGATAACGGCGGCAATGATGATGCCGACCATGACGAAGAGCAGGGGGTGGTTGACAGAGAAGTTCAAGGATTTTCCCTCCTTCTTTCAAGGTATCGTATTATAAAAATACAGCTTATTATAGCATAAACGCATCAAAATGAAAAGAGGAAACCGAGAAAAAGAGAAAAAAGCGCACCGCTCCTTGACAAAAAGGGGGGCAAGCGGTACAATAAAGGACGAAAAAAGAAGGGAGCAAGCTATGAAGACCACGCTTCTTATCGTCCGTCACGGTCAAAGTCAGGGCAACCTCTCCGAGACCTTTCTCGGCTATACCGACCTCGGGCTTACCGAGCTTGGGGAGCGCCAGGCCGCGGCCCTGGCCGTCCGCCTGCGTACCGTCCACCTCGATGCCGTCTATTCGAGTGACCTCTGCCGCGCTATGAACACCGTCCTGCCCGCCGCGCGGGAGCACGGCCTCGCCGTCATCCCCGACAGGCGCCTCCGTGAGATCTTTGCGGGGGAGTGGGAGGGCGTGACCTTTGATGAGATCGCCCGTCGCTTTCCCGCCGACCGCGCCCTTTGGAAGACGAACATCGGCCTTTCCCGCCCCACGGGGGGTGAGAGCGTGACCGAGCTCACCGCCAGGGTCAAGGAGGCGCTTGACGAGATCGCCGCCCGCCATGGGGGGGAGACCGTCCTCATCGGCACCCACGCCACTCCCGTCCGCAGCGTGATGACGCGCCTCCGCGGCTACCCGCCCGAGCGCATGGCGGAGATCGACTGGGCGCCCAATGCCTCGATCACCACCGTGGTCTATGAGGACGTGTTTCCAGTTGACCAAGTCGGTAGAATGGAAAATGGGGTAGTGGGGGGCCCATTCAGAAGAGGTTCCTGTGGCATAATAATCATTTCCTACGCGGATAAGAGAAGGGTCGGCCACATCGCTCGGAATGACAGGGTTGGTAAAGTATGCGTTTTCCTGGGCTT
>JAFQWT010000056.1 GCA_017407375.1 Clostridia bacterium | reverse complement strand
GGCGGGGGGGGGGGGGCGGCCCGCTTCCGCCCCAAAATGCTCGGGCAGCTGCTTCTTTTCTTCCTTGTGATGACCATTGCCGAGTCGGTGGCCGCCGTGCCCCTCACCTTCTATACCACCGTCCGTATGTTCTCGCTCCTGGATCCCGAGCTGCTCCTTGACCCCAACGTCACCGAGGAGGCGCTGACCGAGGCCATGGAGGCCGTTACCGCCACCATTATGGCGGAGAACACCTACTTCCTCCTCTCGCTCTTTTCCATGGCGGTCATTATTGTCGTCACGGTCGTTTACTGCCGCCTGATCGAGCGCCGCCCCCTTTCCTCGATGGGGCTTGCGCTGAACGCAAGGACGCCGCTTTCTTTGCTTTTGGGCCTTCTGCTTGGCGGCGCGATGATCGGTGGGGTGTTTCTCATCTCGTACGCCACCGGCGCCCTGACGGTGGAGGCCGCCTCCCCTCACGCGGGACTTTTGATCCTTTATTTTTTCGCCTTTTTCGTCCAAAGCTCGGCGGAGGAGTTCCTATTCCGCGGGTATCTGATGCCCTCGCTTTCGAACGCCACAACACCACTTGGCGCCGTCCTGATCAGCGCCCTCTTCTTTGCCACGATGCACACGGCCAACGCGGGCTTTTCGCTCCTTGGCGGTATCAATATCTTTATTTTCGGCGTTTTCCTTGGCCTTCTCGTATTTCGCACGGGCAACCTCCTTATCGCCTGCGCCATTCACGCCGCTTGGAATTTTGCCTGCGGTCCCGTCTTTGGCATGTCGGTCAGCGGTCTTGCAATGCCCGATACCGTCCTTTCCTCGGTGGCGGTCGCGGGGCGTGAGCTGACAAACGGTGGCGCCTTCGGCCCTGAGGGCGGCATTGTCACCACCCTGATCCTGACGCTCTCGATGATCCTCCTCCTGTATTGGCCCAAACGGCAAACGCAGGACAAGGCGTAAGGTCGGTGGAGAAAACTCCCGCCTCTCCTTTCGGGATAAAACGCACGATCTCCCTCATACTGAAGAGTATGAGGGGGATTTTTTTATGGAAACGAAACCAAGAGGGAGGGGCAAGGTCGCCCTTCCGCTTACCGCCCTTTTCTTTCTCGGCCTTGAGCTGGCGCTTATCCGCCTCCCGCGCTTCGCCGATGCCTACGATACCACCGCGGGCGCTTGGCTGCGCACGGCGCTATCGGGTATGAGCGGCGCCGCCTCCTTTTCTGTGACCGAGGCCTTTTTGCTCCTTCTCCCCGTCCTTCTTTCGGTGATGCTTGCCGCGGCCCTCCGCGCCGCCGCCAGCCGCCGGGGGCTGCGCCGCGCCCTTGGCTTTTTTCTTGCGGTCGGTATCGGCTTTTTCGGGCTTTACGTCCTCCTTTTTTCCGCGGGAGGGAAGAAAAGTCCCGTGGCCGAGCGTCTCGCGCTTGCCACGCCGCCCCCCACCCCCACCGAGCTTTCCCGCTGCGCCGCGTGGCTTTCGGAGCTTGCCTCAGCCCCCGTGGAGGAGCTGGACGACACCGCGCTGACCCTTGCCCTTCGGCAGGCCTATGCCGCCGCAGGGGAGCGGTACGGCTTTACCCCCAACCTTGCCGTCACCATGAAGCGGACGGCAACGCCCCTCTTTTATCGCCTCGGCCTTTTTGGGCTTTACGCCTTTCCCTTTGGCGAGGTCACCGTGGCCACCGAGTGCCGCGGAGCCACCCGCGCCTTTACTCTTGCTCATGAGATGGCCCATGCCTCGGGCTTTGCGCGGGAGGAGGAGGCCGACCTTATGGCCTTCCTCGCGTGCCTCGATTCGGGGGATGCGTACCTCACCTACGTCGGCGCCTACGGGATGCTCGGGCGGGTGCTGACCGTCCTTGAGGCCACGTCCCCCGCCGCGTGGGAGGAGTCCTCGGCCACTCTGCCCGATGCCGTCCGCCGTGAGATCAGCGCGCAGGATGCCCCCGTGGCGGATGCCCCGGCGCTCTATGAGGTACCCCCCACCTACGATAAGAGCGTCCTTCTCCTTCTCGCCGTCTACCGTCAGCGCGGCGCGTAGCACCAAACCCTCCCGTGCGCGAATATACTGTATCAGGGAACAATGACGAACGGGAGAAGCTATATGGAAAAACTAAAGATCCACGGGGGAAAACGCCTTCGGGGCGAGGTCGCGCTCTCGGGCTGTAAGAACGCCGCCCTCCCCGTGCTTTACGCAACCGTCCTCACAAACGACGTCTCGGTGATCCACAACGTGCCCGCCATCCGCGACGTGTGGCTGACGCTTGAGATCCTTTCGGCCATGGGGGCGGTGGTCCTCCCCATGGAGCCGCACACCTTTATGATCGATACGCGCGCCGTCACGCCCTGCCGCTCACCCGATGCCTCGGTGGCCGCGCTCCGCGCCTCCTCATACCTATTGGGGGCCGAGCTTGGCCGCTTTCACAAAACGCGCGCGGCGGTGCCGGGCGGTTGCCGCATCGGGGCGCGCCCCCTGGATCTGCACGTCCTTGCCTTCAGCGCCCTCGGTGCTGACGTCAGCGTGCGGGAGGGAGCCATCACCGCGGAGGCGGCGGGGCTGACGGGCGCCACCGTCTCCTTTCCCACTCCCTCGGTGGGGGCCACCGTCAATGCCTTGCTTGCCGCCGTCATGGCCGACGGCGATACCGTCATCCGTGGCGCGGCCCGTGAGCCGCACGTCAGCGACCTTTGTACGTATCTTTTGGCGTGCGGTGCCGACATTGAGGGGGTGGGGGAGAACACCCTACGCGTGCGGGGGCGCGCTCGCCTCCACGGAGCCGAGCACCGTCTGATGCCCGACACCATCGAGTGTGGGACTCTTCTGGCCGCCGTGGGCGCCGCGGGGGGAGAGGCGCTCGTCCGCGGGGGCGTCGCCTCGCACATGGAGGCGGTGATCGCCGCTCTTGTCGGTATGGGCGTTCGGGTAAAGGAAGAGGGAGAGGGCCTTTGGGTCGGGCGGAGCGGCCCGCTCTCTCCCTGCCACCTGACCGCCGCCCCCTATCCCGCCTTCCCAACCGATATGCACCCGCCGATGATGGCATTGGCCACCGTGGCCGAGGGCGAGTCCACACTCCTTGATACCGTCTTTCCCGACCGCTATGCCTACACCGAGGAGCTGCGGCGGATGGGTGCCGCCATCTCCGCCACGGGGGGACGGGTGACGGTGCGGGGCGCCCCGCTTTCGGGAGCGCACGTCCGCGCGGTGGACCTCCGTGCGGGTGCCGCAGAGGTCGTGGCCGCCCGGGCGG
>JAFQWT010000055.1 GCA_017407375.1 Clostridia bacterium | reverse complement strand
TCAGCCCCAAAAAAACGGTGGAGGGGAGTATCGGCGGCATCGTGGCCGCCGTCCTCGTCTTCGTTCTTTACGGCCTTATCCTGAAGGCCAACGGCTTTACCCCCCGTTACGGGGCGCTGGTGCTGTGCGGCCTTTTGCTCTCGGTCACCTCGCAGATCGGGGACCTCGCCCTCTCGGCCATCAAGCGGGAGTACGGCGTTAAGGACTACGGGCGCCTCTTCCCGGGGCACGGCGGCGTGCTTGACCGCTTTGATTCGGTCATCGCCACAGCGCCGCTCCTGCTCTTTTTCTCCCTGCTCGGCGCAGGGCTCTCTCTCTTTGTCTGATCATCTCTCTCGGTTTGCCGCTCTCTTTTGGGCGGCAGACTTTTTCTCCTCGTAAAACAGAAGCGAAAGGAGCTGCCATGAACCAGGAAAGACCCATCGCCGTTCTCGGCGCCACGGGCTCGGTCGGCCGTCAGGCATTGGAGGTGGCCGAGGCCCTCGGCACGCCCGTTACCCTCCTCTCGGCCCACAGCTCCGTCGCCGCGGCGGAGGCGGCCGCCCGCCGCTTTACCCCCACTCGCATCGCCATGACCGATGAGGCCGCCGCGCGCGACCTTGCCGTCCGCCTGGCCGATACCGCGACCAAGGTCGTCCCGGGGCGCGAGGGGCTTCTTGAGGCCATCGCCACCGACAGGGCAGAGACCTACGTCAACGCCATTCTCGGCAGTGCGGGGCTTTTGCCCTCGCTCGCCGTTGTGGACCGTGGTAAGCGCCTGGCGCTGGCCAACAAGGAGACCATGGTCGTGGCGGGCAAGCTCGTGCGTGAGCGTGCCGCCGCCACCGGAGCCGAGCTCTTGCCCGTGGACAGCGAGCACAGTGCCATCTTCCAGTCGCTCTCCGCGGGACGCCCCCGCGAGGTCAAGCGGCTGATCCTTACGGCCTCGGGCGGCCCCTTCCGTGGCTACACGCGTGAGCGGCTGGCCACCGTTACCCGTGCGGAGGCATTGGCCCACCCCACGTGGCAGATGGGGGAGAAGATCACCGTGGACTCGGCCACCATGATGAATAAGGGCTTTGAGGTCATTGAGGCCGTCCGCCTGTTTGACGTCCCGCCCGATCGCATCGAGGTGGTGGTGCACCCCGAGAGTATAATTCACTCGGCGGTGGAATATATTGATAACACCGTGATCGCGGAGCTGTCGGTGCCCGATATGCGCGCCTGCGTGCAATACGCGCTCACGTATCCCGCTCGGCGCGTGGGAGTCACGCCCGCCCTCGACCTTGCCGCTGTCGGCGGGTTGACCTTTGCCCGTCCCGACCCTGTGGCCTTCCCCCTCCTCCCCCTGGCCTATGAGGCCGTCCGGCGTGGCGGCACCGCCCCCGCGGTCCTGAACGCCGCGGATGAGGTGGCCGTGGCCGCCTTCCTCCGTGAGGAGCTGGCCTTCGGTGAGATCCCCCGCGTGGTGGCCGAGACCCTCGGGATCGTTGCCACCCCTGCCGAGGACCTTGAGGCGATCCTCGCCTCGGATACCGCCGCGCGAGAGACGGCGGCGGCACTGGCGGCAAAATACGCTTTGAGGTGATCCATGAACTTCCTTTACGTCCTGCTTGCGGTCTTTGCCTTCGGGGTGATGATCTTCCTCCATGAGTGCGGCCACTTCCTGACGGCGCGCCTTTTCGGCGTCACCGTCAAGGAGTTTTCCATCGGAATGGGCCCACGCCTTTTGTCCTACACCTCTAAAAAGACAGGTATTGTTTACAAAATATGCGCCCTCCCCATCGGCGGCTACGTCAGCATGGAGGGGGAGGACGAGGAGTCCTCGGACCCGAACTCGCTCGGCAAAAAGCCCGCCTGGCAGCGCCTTATCATCATGGCGGCGGGGGGCGTTGTGAACCTGCTTTTCGGCTTCCTTGTGATGCTCCTTTGCGTGTCCCTGGTGGCGGGCACCGCCTTGACCACGCCCACCGTCGGCTCGTTTCCCGCCCTGGAGGAGGGGCGCGTGGCCCCGAGCTACGAGGCAGGCCTGCGGGAGGGTGACCGCATCGTTTCGGTGGACGGGCGCCGCGTCCGCATCGGGGCGGAGCTGGATTATGAGATCATGCGCCGCGGCATTGCGCCCGTCACCCTGGTGGTGGAGCGCGGTGGCGAGCGCCTTGTCTTTGAGAACTTTAGCTTTCCCACCTTTGAGGAAAGCGGGGAAACGCTCGGCGGTCGCGATTTCTATCTTGCGACAGAAAAGGGGAGCGTGGGGGCGGTCCTCCGCCACACCCTCTGCCGCTCGACCATGACGGTGCGCATGGTGTGGGAGTCGATCTTTGACCTTTTGACGGGGCGCTTCGGTATCGAGGCGGTCTCGGGCCCTGTGGGCGTTGCCGGCGCTATGGTGGAGACGGCCAAAACGGGGGTTGAGAATTTCCTATACCTTGTGGCCGTCATCAGTCTGAACCTTGGCGTTGTCAACCTCTTCCCCCTTCCCGCCCTCGACGGCGGCCGCATCCTTCTTTTGCTTGTCTCCGCGGTGATCCGCCGCCCGATCCCCGAAAAGATCGAGGGGGCGATCCACCTTGTGGGGCTGATCCTCCTTTTCGGCCTGATGATCTTCATCACGGGCAAGGACATCGTACAGCTGTTTATCGGGTGAATGCTATGAAAGAGACCTTTTCGAAGAGAGACTGCCGCCGCGTCACGGCGGGCCCCCTGGCGATCGGCGGGGGCGCCCCCGTTTCGGTCCAGTCGATGACGAATACCGACCCGCACGACTTTGCCGCCTGCCTTCGTCAGGTGCAGGCCTTAGCCGAGGCGGGGTGTGACCTTGTCCGCCTCACCGTTCCCGATGAGGCGGCGGCCGGCGTTTTCCCCTACCTGCGTGGGGCGGGCCTTACGGTGCCGCTTTGCGCCGACATCCATTTCGATCATAAGCTGGCCCTGGCCGCCGTGGCGGCAGGGGCCGATAAGATCCGCCTGAACCCCGGCAACATCGGCGGGCGTGACCGTGTGCGTGCCGTGGCTGAGGCGTGCGGTGAGCGCGGGATCCCGATCCGCATCGGTGTCAATGCGGGCTCCTTGGAGCGCCACCTTTTGGAAAAGCACGGCGCCCCCACGGCGGAGGCCCTCTGTGAGAGCGCTCTCTACCACGCCTCGCTCCTTGAGGACTGCGGCTTTTATGACGTCGTTCTCTCGGTCAAGGCCTCCTCGGTCCCCACCATGATCGCGGCCAACCGCCTGCTGGCAGAGCGGACAAGCTACCCCCTCCACCTCGGCGTGACCGAGGCGGGGGACGAGCACGCGGGCACCGTCAAAAGCGCCGTTGGCATCGGCACCCTCCTTGCCGAGGGCATCGGTGACACGGTCCGCGTATCCCTGACGGCCGACCCCGTCCGTGAGGTGGCCGCCGCCCGTGAGATCCTTGATTCGCTCTCGCTTTCGTCACGACCCCGCCTCTCGATCGTCTCCTGCCCGACCTGCGGCAGGACAGGCATCGACCTGTGCGCTCTCTCGGCGGAGTTCCGCCGCGCCGCGGAAAGGGAAGGGCTCCTCTCGCTCCCCCTGACCGTCGCACTGATGGGCTGTGTCGTCAACGGCCCCGGTGAAGCGCGTGAGGCCGACCTCGGCATTGCGGGCGGGCGCGGTGAGGCCGTTCTGTTTGAAAAGGGCGATGTCGTTGCCAAGCTCCCCGAGGAGGGCATCGTTGCCGCCCTCATTGACCGCTTGAAGGCCCTTCGCTCCGAACACTCTTGAGGATGTACGTATGACAGAACAGGAAATCTATCAAAGCACCATCGGTGAGCGCTACCACCCCGCCGAGGCCGTGCGCCGTATGGTGCTGGACAGCGGCCGCGGGCATTCCTTGCGCTTTGCCACGCGCACCCCGCCCCGCCTTGAATTGAATATCACCTTTGAACGACGGCAGGATGCCTCGCTCCTTTACGAGATCGAGGACGACCTCTGCCGCCTTTGTGAGGCGCATTCCTTCCGCATCTTCCCCCACTACCCGCCCGGCGAATTCTCGGTGGCGGTGATGGGGGAGATCTTTGCCGAGGCCGCCAAGATCGGCGCCGTGGTCAACGGCTTCTTCTATGAGGCCACCTCCACCGATGACGGTGAGACCGTCACGGTCGAGATCCCCTTTTTGCAGAGTGGGGTGGACATGGTCGCCAAAACGGGCGCCCTCCTCTCGGCTATTCTCCAAAACCGCTATAACGTCCGCCGCCGCGTCGTTATCGTCCCGGCCGAAAATGCCGCGGCCCGCCGCAACGAGCGCCTCCTTGCCCGTGAGGCCGAGGACCGCCGCCGCCTCGAGGAGCAGGTGCGCCTTGGCGCGGAGGCCGAGCAGCGCCGCCGTGAGACCCTCTCCCCGACCGAAAATCCCGAGTATTCCCACGCCCTCAGTCTCTCGGGGGCCGAGGCCGCCGTGGAGCGCCCCTCGGAGAGCGTCGTGAGCATCGGCTCGCTCCGCCTGGACGTCTCCTCGCCCGAGGCCGTGCTGGGCCGCCCCTTCTCGCCCGATGGCGCCATTCCTCTTGCCAAGGCCCAAAGGAGCGAGGGCGCCGTTACCGTACTTGGCGAAGTCTTTTCCACCGAGCTGCGCGAGAGCCATTCGGGGGATCGGATCACCGTCCAGATCGGCATCACCGACGGCTCCTCGTCGATCTATCTGCGCCGCGGCTTTGAT
>JAFQWT010000054.1 GCA_017407375.1 Clostridia bacterium | reverse complement strand
TAGATCATGTCTTTGAATATCAATGAGAAGTTTTTGGGCGGCTTTGTCGCAGAGCACGAGCTTGAGTACCTCGGTACCGAGGCCGTCGCGGCCCTTGACCGCGTAAAGCAGAGAAATGGCGCAGGCGCCGATTTTTTGGGCTGGGTGGACCTCCCCGTGGATTACGATAAGGAGGAGTTTGCCCGTATCAAGGCCGCGGCCGAAAGGATCAAAAAGAGCTGTGACGTCCTTGTTGTGCTTGGCATCGGCGGCTCCTATCTTGGGGCGCGTGCCGTCATTGAGTTTGTGAAGTCCCCGCTTTACAACAACATGAAAAAGGACACCCCCGACGTCTATTTTTCGGGGAACAACATCAGCACGACCGCCCTTTGCGAGCTGCTTTCGATCTGTGAGGGCAAGGACATCTGCCTGAACGTCATCTCAAAATCCGGCACCACGACCGAAACGGCCGTTGCCTTTCGCGTGTTCCGCGACCTTCTTTACAAGAAATACGGCAAGGAGGGGGCGCGTGAGCGCATCTTCGTCACGACCGACCGTGAGCGCGGGACCCTTAAGCACTTTGCCGACGAATCCGGCTTTGAGACCTTTGTGATCCCCGATGACGTGGGCGGCCGCTACTCGGTCCTGACCGCCGTCGGCCTTCTGCCCGTGGCCTGCGCGGGGGTGGATATTGACGCCCTGATGGCCGGCGCCGCCGCGGCGAGAGAGGCCTGCCTTGTGCCCGATTTCAAGAACAACCCCGCCCTGCGCTATGCGGCGATCCGCCAGGCGCTTTACCGCAAGGGCAAGGCCGTGGAGATCCTTGTGGGCTATGAGCCCTACGCACTCCTCTTCAACGAGTGGTGGAAGCAGCTCTACGGTGAGAGTGAAGGGAAGGACGGCAAGGGTCTGCTTCCCGACTCGGTCATCTTCTCCACCGATCTTCATTCGCTCGGCCAGTATATCCAGGAGGGGCGCCGCACGCTCTTTGAGACGGTGCTTGACGTCAAGGACTCGGGCGCCGAGTTTGTGATCCCCGAGGATGAGGCCAACATTGACGGGCTCAACTTCCTCGCGGGGAAGACGCTTGGTTACGTCAACAGCCGCGCGATGCTCGGTACGCTGTTGGCGCACAACGACGGTGGCGTGCCTAACGTCGTCCTTGAGCTTTCGGACAGAAGCGAGCATTCGCTTGGGTATCTTATCTACTTCTTTGAGATGGCCTGCGCCGTCTCCGGCTATCTTATCGGGGTCAACCCCTTTGACCAGCCGGGGGTCGAGGCCTACAAGAAGAATATGTTCGCTCTCCTTGGCAAGCCCGGCTACGAGTCCGCCCAAAAGACCCTTGCCAAGCGCCTTGAAATTTAACCGTTTTTCTCCCTGAATTGAGAAAAAACCTCTTGCATTTTTTCCCATAATAGTGTATCATATAGACAAGGGAGCTTCTCCCAACACTCAAAGGAGGATGTTCATATGGTTAAATTGATCGTTGGAAAAAAGGGTACCGGCAAGACCAAGATGCTGATCGAGCAGGTCAATGCGGCGGAAAAGGCGTCGAATGGATGTGTCATCTGCATTGAAAAGGGTCTTACGCTGAACAAGGATATTACGCATAAGGTCCGTCTTATGGATACCGATTCTTATAAAATTTCCGATGCTGCGGCGCTTTACGGCTTCATTGCGGGGATCGCCGCCAGCAACTACGATATCACCGATATGTTCCTTGATTCCACGCTCCGCATCTGCGGCGGCCTCGATGCGCTTGAGGACCTCGTTGCTAAGGTGGAGGCGCTGGCCGAGGCAGGCAAGTTCAACTTCACGGCGACCGTTTCGGCAGCCCCTGAGGAGGTCCCCGCCTCGCTTGCTAAGTTCATTTAAAAAAAGAAAAAGCCCGCTTTACGGGCTTTTTTCTTTTCCCTCCGCCCCCTTCAAGGTCACGCGTCCCCTTCTGTGCATACCCTAATATCGAGATACCCGTTTATCTCGATATTTTGCATGATAGGGGGATAACCACATGTCTGATAATAGGGGCTTTTCTGCCTCTCCCTGCCAGCGCCAGGGAGACAGGGAGACCGTCTGTATCGATACCCTGCGTGTGCTTGACTCCTGCCGAGACAGAGACTGCTACGAGGACGTCCGCGTCTATCTCTCGGAATTCGGTCAGGAGATCATTGATCACACCACCTCCGTCCGCACCAAGAGCGCCAAGATCCTTTGGACGTTTGTCGGTGTGGACCCCGTCCGCTTCAACCGTGGCTTTTACCAGGTGACCGTCCGCTTCTATATCAAGGTAGAGCTGGAGGCGTGTATGGGCATCGGCCGTAACCAGGAGTTCTGCGGCATTGCCGTTGCCGAGAAGCGCGTCATTCTTTACGGCAGCGTCGGCAACGTTTCGATCTACCGCAGCGACCCGAGCATCGGGCCGTGCGATCTTGGGAACCTCGACAACTGCACCACCAATATGCCTGTGGCCGTGGTGGAGGTCGTGGACCCCGTTCTCCTCTCGGCCAAGGTCGTGGAGCCCTGCTCGCCCTGTGGCTGCTGCGTTTGCTGCTGCGGCGACATTCCCGAGGCCATCGCCGCCTCGGTGTCGGGCGCCCTCACCGACCGGGACGACGGCAACCGCCTCCTCGTCACCATCGGCATCTTCTCCGTGGTCCGCATTGAGCGTCCCGCGCAGTACCTCATCAGCGCCACAGAATACTGTGTACCCGATAAGGAATGCCGCGTAACCGACGAGGACGATCCCTGCAGTCTCTTCCGCAAGATGGCGTTCCCCATCGGGGAGTTCTGTCCTCCCGCCCTCTCCGAGCTTATCGGTGACGGCAACACGGGGGATAAGGACACGGGCTGTGGCTGCTCTCACGGCAGATAAGTCAAGCCAAAAAGCACACCGCATTACGCGGTGTGCTTTTTTAGGATAAGATATTAAAATAGTAAACGGGGAGCGCCGTCCACCCGTGGCAAAGACTGCCCGCGCCGCTGAAATCGGTCTCCCCCTTCAGGGTCTCCCAGGTGGCGGTGGCGCCGTTATCCAGCATAACGCCATAGTTTTTCATAATGTCCGTAAGGATCACGGAGCGATATTTTTCTTTGTCCGTAAGGAGAAGTGCATCGTACGTAAACGTCTTGAAGGAAAGGGTAGAGGGAGCCAGGGTACCGTCGGCAAGTGCCTCGGCGATGCGGGCGGCCTCCTCTCCTTGCACAATGCCTCCCAAAACGGCATACGCGTTGGCAAGCTCCATATAGACGGCCTCCCCGGCGCCAAGGCGGACAAGCCCCACCTCACGGTCATAGAAGGCGGCGTACGCCGCCTTCGCCAGCGCCTCGACTTCGCCCGCGTAGGGAAAGGGCAGGCGACACGCCTCGCAAATCGCGCCGAAGGCCTTGAGTGCCAAAACGAGGAGCCCGTTCAAAAGGGCATCGGTGCCCGGCTCACTGTGGGCGCCGTTGGGCACCCAATCGTGGAAGTTCCAATACTCGGAGGAAAACCGCGGCACAAGCCCGTTCTCCTTCCTTTCAAGAAACGCCGAAAGAAGCGTCTTGAGGGTGCCGTAAAGCTCCCTCCCCAAAGAAACGTCCCCCGAGTGCTGTACGTATTCGCGGACGGCAAGCACGTAATGCAAGCAAAACGAGGGGATCGTACGGAGAGAGGCGGGGCAAGGGAAGCAGAGGGAAAGCAGTCCGTCCGCACGGCGATCCTGGCCAAGCAGCAGGAGATTGGAGCGTGCATACTCAAAATTCCCGCCCTGAAAGGCGTAATAGCCGCAGAGCATTTGGTTGCGGGAATCAAAGGCGTAGAGCGCCTGCTCGCGCCACGGCGTATCCACGTAATGCTCCATCATACAAAGCTCAAGGGTGCTTACGGATAGATCGTAGATCTCTTGCGCGCGCGGGGAGAGGGCGGTATAAGGACGGCGCTCCGTAGGATAGCCCTGAGGGATCAGCCCCACCGCCAAAAGCTCGATCGGGGCCTCACATTGGATCTCTATATAACGGCACCCGAGCCGAAGCATGGCATTCGTATAGTCGTTCTCGCCCGCCTTGGCCACGTATTCCAAGCTGAAATCGCGTGGGCCGATCCTTCGGCGCACACACCCCTCCGAAAGACTCTCACTCCACGAAATAACCAGTCTTTGCGGCTTCGGAGAAAGGAGCTTGAGGGAAAGAAGTCCGCACGTTTCCCGACCGAGATCCAGGACGTACCGTCCCTCCTCCGTCTCCGTTATCGGCACCGCCCTACGGAAGGGGGTGCGCACAAGCTTTCGGTTAGGGCGCGGGACCATGGTGCAGGCCTTTTCCACCAGAACGGCGGGGTGAAAGCCGGAAAGCTCGCCGTTTATCCAGTTATCCTCTGAATTCGCATCGTAGAGGAAGCTGAAGCCCAGCTGCTTTGTGATGATCTTTTGGTATCCGTTTTTGTATGCTCGGCTATAACGGCAAAGGGTGGCTTCGTCACTGACGGCAAGGGGCTTTCCGCCCTCAGTAAGTGAAAAAATGAGCCCCGCCGCGGCCTTTACGTAGCGCTGGGAATCCTCAC
>JAFQWT010000053.1 GCA_017407375.1 Clostridia bacterium | reverse complement strand
CGGCACCCAGGCGCTTGGCCTCGGCGGCGGCCGCAAGGCAGGAGGCGTACGAGGGGTTGGGCTCGATCCCGTCAAAGACCGCGTAGGCAATGCCCGCCCCGTCAAGGACCGCGCTAACGTCCGCCAGCGCCCCCGAGGCCCGCGCCCCGTGCTTGCCCGTAACGATAAGGCAGCGCCGCCCCGCCTCCTCAAAGACCTTGGCGTTTTGCTTGACACACCCCACCCCCGTGATCACGTTGACGGGATTAAAAAAGCTGATGTTCATAGGCGGCATGGCTCCCTCTTGTAAATTTACGCGGCGGGGCTTGAAAAAGCGCCTCGCCTGCACTATAATAACTATATAGGAACTTCGAAGAAAAATCAAGGGGGAAACCGCAATGATCAAGAAATTTGAGGAGCTTAAGACCGAGGAGCGCACGCATATGCGCGGCGGCGACGGCACCGTGACCGTCACAAGCTTTGTCTCGGCGGAGGAGCTGAACCAAAAGGGGCGCCTCTTCGGCAAGATCACCCTGCGGCCCGGCTGCGGCATCGGCTACCACGTCCACGAGACCGACAGCGAGCTCTTTTATATCCTTAAGGGCACCGCCGTTTATGACGATAACGGCACCGTGACTAAGGTAAGCGCGGGGAACGTCACCCTCACGCCCGCGGGCACAGGCCACGCCATCAAAAATGAGAGCGATGAGGACGTGGAGCTTATCGCCTTGATCGTTTACGCGTGAGGTGAGCCGATGAACTTTACCGAAATTGCCAAGGCGCGGCAGTCCTGCCGCCGCTATGACCCCGCCCTCCCCGTGGAGCAGGAAAAGCTCACGGCGGTCCTTGCCGCCGCGCGCCTGGCCCCCTCGGCCTGCAACGGTCAGCCCTATCACGTCACCGTCTGCCGTGGGGAGACGGCCGCCGCGGCCGCCCGCGCCACGCAGGGCATGGGCATGAACAAATTTGCCTCGGAGGCCCCCGTGCTGCTTGTCATCTCGGAGCGGCCCTACGTGGCCTCGGCCGCCCTCGGTGCGCGCGTCAAGGGGAACGATTACCGCTCGATCGACATCGGGATCCTTGCCGCCTATATCACCGCCGCCGCCACCGCCGAGGGGCTCTCCACCTGCATTCTCGGCTGGCTGGACGACAAAAAGCTCCGTGAGCTTTGCCGCCTCGATGCTCCCGTCCGCCTGGTCATCACCCTCGGCTATGCCAAGGAGGACGACCCCCTGCGGGAAAAGAAGCGTAAGGACCTCTCCGAGCTCGTCAGCTTTCTCGGAGAATGAAAAAAGCACCCCTAGGGGTGCTTTTTTCTTTATTTTTTCTTCAGCGGATTTTCCTCGTAATGCTTGCAGTGGGCCGAGCCGGGACAGGGAGAATTTGTTTTGGTGCAGTGCCTCCTTTTGAAGTACCAGCACCACGTCTCGTGTCGCCTTGCGTCCCTTCTCAGGCCGGGCGGTATGATGATCTTGTCGCCCCATTCGCCTCTTTTCGACATGGCTTTTTCCTCCTTATTTCTTGTCTCCGCCGGCCAGCCACCAGCCAAGGCCGATCAAAAGGAACACGATCATACTGAACCCGTTCACCGCGCGCCACCTCCGCCGTTTGCCGCTTTCCTCTCCCGGTCCAGCGCATCGGTCGCAAGCAAAAAGGCCTCCCGGCACTGGAGAGAGTAGTTCTTAAGGGGTGTGGTGTCCATTTGATCCTCAAGCCCCTCATCCAGCGCTACCTGCTTGATGTTTTGGATCTTCATCCGGAGAGAGCCGCGCGAGATGTGTGGCAAAAGCCCTTCCAGGTGCCGAAGAAGCTCGGCGGCGCTGTCGTTTTTCTCTCTTTTGAATATAAAATTTAGGTATTCCGTGCAGCAGATCAGGTCGTCCTCGAGTGTCCATTCGTGTTTGTCAGCCATGGTGGCCTCCTTATAAGTACTTGGGGAAAACGGCTGTCGCCGCCCCCTATTCTTATTGTACCATACCCCGGGTACCAAAAACCGCCCCGCGGGGGGCGGTGTTTCGGAAAAAATATGCCGCGCCATAAAAAAAGCACCCTTGCGGGTGCTTTTTTAAAAATCCTCGCCTTTCGTCGCGCTTTGCCCTCCCACTCTGCTCCCTGTGGGCGGCAAGCGCCTGCGGCGCTTGGCGCTTCGCGCTGTGTTGCGCGTGCCGCGCAACGCCCACGGAGCAACCTTCGCTCGCGTGCTTGCAAGCCAGCTTGCAGACACGGCTTCGCTCGGTTATCTGCGCCGCCACTCGCTTTGCGAGTGACGGCACAGAGAGCGGCAAATCGCTCCGCGCCATAAAAAAAGCACCCGCAAGGGGTGCTTTTTTTATGGCGGAGAAGGAGAGATTTGAACTCTCGCGCCGGTTAAACCCGACCTACACCCTTAGCAGGGGCGCCTCTTCGGCCAACTTGAGTACTTCTCCGTAGTGAACTCCATTATAGCCGAAAATGCGCCGTTTGTCAAGTCCTTTTCAAAATTTCGTTGGACTTTTCGGGCGGAGGGGGGACTTACCCCACGCGCGTTACCCAAAGCGAGGCGGTGGGCGGCGCTCCGCTCCCCGTGAAGGGCAGGAGCATGAGGGGCGCCGCGCCCCTCGGCACCGAGAGCGAGAGGCGCGCGTTCTCCCGCGCGGTCACAACGATCCCCCGCTCAACGAGCGGCGCGCCCGCGGCCGCCACCGCCGCCGTGAAGGGCACCTCGCACCCGTCGAGAAGGAGGACGAGGCGCCCTGCCCCCTCGGGATATACCACAAAGGAGACGGCATAGATCCCGCGCACCCCAAGGCAAAGCTCCGCGGGGCCCACGCGGCGGACCTCCCGCAGGGTCGTGGGGCCGTCCTTGGGGAAGGGAAGGGCCTGCCCCTCGGAAAGTGTCAGGGGCGCGGAGGGCGGCGGAGCATAAAAGGCGGCAAAGCCCGCCGCTGGGCCGTGAGGCCCCCGTGGTCCCTGCTCCCCGCGCTCTCCCCGCTCTCCGCGCAGGCCCTGCGGCCCCATGGCCCCCCGCGGGCCCGCCTCACCCCGCTCCCCGCGGGGCCCGCGCAGCCCCTGATACCCGCGCGGGCCGCGCCTCTCTTCAAGATACGGACAGCGCACCTCGCGCTCCTCG
>JAFQWT010000052.1 GCA_017407375.1 Clostridia bacterium | reverse complement strand
TGGATGTAGTCAAGCATGGCAATGTGGCCAACGCCCGCCGCATTCTCGCGGTGCTTCAGGCCCACGTCGTAGTACTGCTTGAAGAACTCCTCGCTCTCCTCGGTCATCAGCTGGATGAACGCGGAGGCCGCCGTGAACTGGGTGGGATCCGAGCAGATGAGGATACCGCCCGAGCCGGCGTGGTCGGAGGTCAGGGCCTTGTAGTTGGTGTTAAAGTCGTTCTCACCGTTCTGGGGAACGTACTTCGGCGTCGGGAGGATCGAGGCGGGGTCGGTCATGTTCTGGATGTTGGCACCCTCAAAGGAGAGGACGTGCTGGCCAAGGGCAAACACCGCGCCGCCGTTGATGAAGGTCTTGATGGCGGTGTCACGGTTGGTGTTCTGCGCGTTGGAGACCCAGGCATGATCGAAGTAGGCCTCGCCCTGCATGGTGATCATACGGTCCATCCAGTCGTGGATCGGGCCGATGTCGCTGACGTACTCGCGCGCACCCGTGGTCTGGTTCTTCGTAAAGACGTCAAGGCCCGAGGAGGCGAAGAAGGTACGGCCGGTCCAGGAGATCTCACCGATGGCACCCATGACAAGCTCAGCGCCCGTATCGCTCGACTTGTAGCCGAGGGAGGCGATCTCCATCATCTTGTCGTAGGTCCACTCACCGTTCTTAACGACCTCGTAAAGGCCCTCCATGCCGTTGTCGTACTTCATAATGTCCTCGATCATCGAGGTGTTGACCAGCACACCGTAGGCAAAGCGGAACTGGTCGATGAAGTAGTCGCCCATCAGCATGTAGATCTTCTCGTCGTCGAGCGAGTTCTCCTTCATCATATCAAGGTACCAGCCCTTATTCGAGAAGTCGAAGTAGTTGGTCTCATCCTTGTCAAGCGCGGTGTAGAACTCGCCGAGGATACCGCCGCGGACGACGCCGTAGTTCTGGTGGATGATGACGTTCGGGGTGTTCGTCATATCGGCGGCGTTGTAGTCCTGGATGACCACAAGGGTCTCGTCGGGACCGCCGTTCCAGGCGATGTCGGTGTAGATGAGGTTCTTGCCCTGCTGAAGACCGAGGACGTTGCAGACCAGCTCGTGACGCTCGTAGGCGGCCTTGTAGTCGCTGCGCGAGAGCTGGGCCTTGTCATCGGGCCCCTTGAGGTAGCCAAGCGCGTTGCCGGCGCCGGCATCCTTGACCGACTGGTTGACGTCCTTGTTGATCGCTATGTAGAGATCAACGTCGGAGAGATCGACGTTCTCCCACTTGGGATCGACCTTGGAGAGGTCGGCCTGCGGGCGGGTGGTCTCGTCGTCATCATCGTCTCCGCCGCATGCCAGAAGCCCGAGGGGCAACAGGCAAAGGAGCAGAAGAAGAGAGAGAAGGCGCGTTGCTTTTTTCATGGGATGTTCCTTTCTTGATGTTGCTTTTTACCGTAAGGATAAGGGGAGCTTTGCGGGATGGGGGCCGAAAAGACTGCAAAAGAGCAGGATCCCCCAAGACTTATTACATTATAACAAAATACACACCTGTTGTCAAGGCATTTCACACGTTTTTCATAATTGGAAAAAACCATCCGATCGCCCCACCCCATGCATTATTGCGGGATTTGTGCTATACTGACGGTAGCTGTCCCCGAAATTCCAAATTCAGGAGAAGAGAGCATGAAGAAGAAAACATCACTCGTCATTATGGCGGCGGGCATGGGGAGCCGCTTTGGCGGACTCAAGCAGATGGCCCCCCTCGGCCCCTCCGGCCAGGTCATCATCGATTATTCGGTGTACGACGCTGTCCGCGCGGGCTTTGATAAGGTGGTCCTCATCATCAAAAAGGAAAACGAGGCCGACTTCCGTGAGGTGGCGGGCAAGCGCATTGAGCGCCTTTGTGACGTTTCCTACGTTTTTCAGGACCCCACGGACCTTCCCGCGGGCTTTTCCCTGCCCGAGGGACGCCTGAAGCCCTGGGGCACGGGCCACGCCGTCCTTTCGGCCCGCCGTGAGATCGACACCCCCTTTGCCGTCATCAATGCCGACGATTATTACGGCGCCGAGTCCTATCGCCTCATTCACGAGTGTCTGGTCAGCGATGCCCCCGAGTGCATGGTCGGCTTTGAGCTTGGCAAGACCCTCACCGAAAGCGGCACCGTCAGCCGTGGCGTCTGCACGATCCGTGACGGCTACCTTGAGAGCGTTGTCGAGCATACCGCCCTCGATAAGAACAGCGGCCTGCCCCTCGACACCGTGGTCTCGATGAACCTTTGGGGCTTCTCGCCCGCCATTATGGAGACTCTTGAGCGCGGCTTTGCCGAGTTCCTCACCGCAATGCCCGATCCTATGAAGAGCGAGTTCTACTTGCCCGCCGTCGTTGACCGCGAGATCCGCGAGAGGGGAGCGCGCTACCGCGTTCTCAGAACCCCCGAGCGCTGGTACGGCGTCACCTACCGCGAGGACGCCGAGGGTGTCCGCCGCGCGATCGCCGAGATGACCGCCGCGGGGAAGTACCCTGCCAAATAAAGCAAAGCAAAGAAAAACCGCCGACGCATCGGCGGTTTTTTTGCGTGCAAGGGGAAAGCCCGATCAGCTCTTGAAATAGCGGCGAATGCGGTCAAAGGCCTCGATGACATTCGCTCTCGGCGTGGCGAGATTGAGTCGCACGTGATGCTCAAGCTCGTTCTTGTTCTGGTACTCGGCGGTATCGTAGAGAAGGCCGACGTCACCAAGGACGCGCCATTTTTCGCTCATCACCTCGCGCAGCTCCTGCGTGTAGAGGCCAAGCTCCGAGATGTCCACCCAAAGCAGGAAGGTACCCTCGGGGTGGGTAGCGCGGATCGGCAGGCCGTCAAGATGCTCGAGCGCGACCGTGAAGTTTTCGTCAACGTAGGCCATCATCTGCTCGTACCACGCGCGCCCCTTGGTATAGGCCGCCGTCTGCGCCGCAAGATCGAGCGACGAGGGGCGGACGCAGGTGTGTCCGATCGAATAGAACTGCTTGACGAAGCGAGCACGCAGCTCCTCGTTCGGGATAATGGCGCTCCCCACGTGGAAGCCGCCCATATTGAAGGTTTTGGAGGTGGAGAACACGGCGATCGACCGCTCGGCCAGCGAGGGCACGGCGGTGGGGGAGAGGTGGCGGCGGTCGCCCCAGATGATGTCGCGGTGGATCTCGTCACACACCACGTAGGCATCGTATCGATTGACAAGCGTGGCGATGCTCTCTAACTCCTCCCGCGTCCAGACGCGCCCCGTCGGGTTGTTCGGCGCACACATCATCAAAACGCGCGCTCCCTCGCGGAAGCGGTCCTCGAGGTCGTTGAAATCGATCTCGTAGCGCCCGTCACGGTAGACAAGACGATTGACGAGAGGGATTCGCCCTTGCATCGCCGCCGTGGCGATCGAGGGAGTGTGCAGAGGCGTCTGCACGATGACCTTGTCGCCGGGAGACGTCACGGTATACATGCCGTTTCTCGCCGCGTACAGAACGCCCGGCGTACCCACGAGGTGAGCCCTCGGTACGGGGGCGGCACCTCGGTAGGTCAGCCAATCAAGGACGGCCTCGTAATCGGGCGTTTCCATCGCCGTATAGCCGAACTCGCCGCACTCGGCGCGCTCCTTGATGGCCTCCACGATCTCGGGTGCTAGGCGGAAGTCCATATCGGCAATGCCCATGCCGATCGCGCCGATCGCGCGTGCCCGCGCCCATTTGGCGGTGTTTTTACGCTCGCGGATCTCATCGAAATTGTAAGTGTAAGTCATAGTACCTCCCCGGGGGAAACCCCGTTTTTTTTCATTGTAGCATCGCCCCTGCAAAAGCACAAGGATTTTTCTTGCATTTTTCATTGCGTTTTCTTGAATTTTACGAAACATTCAAAAACCCTCTTTTCTTTTTCTTTGTTTCGTGGTAAAATACTATAATAGCATATTGCAAAAAAAGGAGAACTGCCGTGAAAAAGCAAGCCGAATGCAACCCCCGCCTCGGTAAGGTGGGTGGCGGCGCCATGCTCGAGGGCGTGATGATGCGCGCCGCCGACCTTTGTGCCATTGCCTGCCGCCGTGAGGACGGCACGCTCGTCGTGCGGGAAAAGCGCTTTACCTCCCTGCGCCAAAAGCATAAATTTTGGAACCTGCCGATCCTGCGCGGTATCGTCTCCTTCATCGAGTCGCTGGTCCTCAGCTACTCCTGCCTGGCGATCTCGGCTGAGGTCATGGGCGAGGCCGAGGAGGAGACAAAATTTGAAAAGTCCTTTAAAAAGCACCTGGGCGTCCGCTTCTTTGACGTTTTGATGCTCCTTGCGGGCATCCTTGGCGTGGTGCTGTCGCTGGCCCTCTTTCTCGCTCTGCCGCGCCTTGTGGCCGGGTGGATCGAGTCGCTCCTCGGTGTTACGCTTGGGCATTGGAAGAGCGCCGTGGAGGGGGTCCTTAAGATCCTTATCTTCCTTTGCTACCTCCTTCTTGTTTCTCTTATGAAGGAGATCCGCCGTACCTTTGAGTACCACGGGGCCGAGCATAAGAGCATCGCCTGCTATGAGGCGGGGGATGCCCTAACGCCCGAGGCGGCGCGCAAGTATTCGCGCTTTCACCCCCGCTGTGGCACGTCCTTTATGTTCGTGATGATCCTGCTCGGTGTGCTTCTCGGCTTCGGCGTCAACGCCCTTTTTCCCAATTTGAAAACAATACTTTACGTCCTGATCCGCCTGGCGCTCCTCCCCCTTGTGGTGGGTGTCGGCTTTGAGTTCATCCGTTACGCGGGCTGCCACCAGAATGTCCTTGTGCGCCTTCTGGCCGCGCCCGGCCTTTGGATGCAGCGCATCACCACGCGGGAGCCGGACGACGCTCAGCTGGAGGTTGCTCTCCTCTCCCTGCAGTACGCCCTTCCCGAGGATTTTCCGGAGCTTGACCGCGCGGCCTACCGCGCCGCCGCCGAGACGGCCGCCGCACCCAAGGAGGCGGGGGAGAACGCTCCTCCCACCGAGGAATGAAGCTCTCGGAGCTTCGGGCGGCGCTCTCGTCCTACGGAATCCCTGAGGCGGATACCGAGGCGCGCCTCCTCTTTACCCATTGCACGGGGCTGACCCCCGCCGAGCTTCTGGGGACCGACCCCGCGGCGGACGATGCCATCCTCCTCCCGCTGCTTTCGCGCCGCGCCGCGCGGGAGCCGCTGGCCTATATCCTCGGCTCGGCGCCCTTTTATCGCGGGGAGCTGGCCGTCGGGGAGGGGTGTCTCGTCCCCCGCGCCGATACCGAGCGCCTGGTGGAGCTTGCCGTTAGCGCCTTGCCCCGCGGCGCGCACTTTGCCGACCTTTGCACGGGGAGCGGCGCCATTGCCGTCTCGGTGCTGTATGACCGCCCCGACACCACCGCCGTCGGGATCGACGTCTCGGAGGCGGCCCTCGCCTTTGCCGAGGAAAACGCCCGCCGCCTTGGCGTCCTTGACCGCCTCACCCTCCGCCGTGCCGACCTCCTGCGTGAGACACCCGAGGGCCGCTTTGATGCGATCCTGGCGAATCCCCCCTATATCCCCACCGCCGACCTTGCTACCCTCGCGCCTGAGCTTGCCTATGAGCCGGCTCTCGCCCTTGACGGCGGGGAGGACGGCCTTTGCTTCTACCGCCGCCTTTTGTCCTTTACCGATGCCCTTTTGCCGGGTGGCTTTTTCCTCCTCGAATGCGGCTATGACCAAAAGGACGCCCTGGCCGCCCTGGCCGAGGAGCGCGGCATGAGCTTTGCGCCCTATTACGATTACGGCAAAAACTTCCGCGGAGGGCTGCTCCGCCCCCGCTGAATCACCTCCCGTCGCCCCCGCTCATATACTGAAGCGAGGTGATGTATATGAAGGTGATCCTGCTCTTCGGCGGGGCGGGCGAGGAATACGAGATCTCGCTCCGCAGTGCCGCCGCCGTCCTTGCTGCGTTTCCCCGTGAGCACACGCTCACCGCGGTCGGCATCGACCGTGAGGGGCGCTGGTACCGCACCCCCGCCACCCCTGCCGCCGTTGCGGCCGATGCCTGGCGGGAGGGGGCCGTCCCCGTGACGCTTGACCTCCACCGCCGCGCCCTTGTGGCCGAGGGACAGGTGATCCCTGCCGACGTTGTGTTTCCCCTCCTTCACGGCGGGCTTGGTGAGGGTGGCGGCGTGGCCGCGCTCCTCTCGCTCCTCTCGATCCCCTTCGTTGGTTGCGGCCTGACGGCGGGGGCGGTCGGCATGGATAAGGTGCTGACCAAGCAGCTGGCCGCCACCGCGGGGATCCCCACCGCCGCCTTTACGGTGGTGACCGAGGAGGACCTTACCGATGCGGCGCTCGGCCGCCGTCTTGGTGAAACCCTCGGCTTTCCCTTTTTCGTTAAGCCCGCCACGGGCGGCTCGTCGGTCGGTGCCGCGTGCGTTGCCACCGCGGCCGAGGCGCCCGCCGCGCTCCGCGCCGCTCTGGCCCACAGTGACCGCGCCCTTTGCGAGGAGTATATCCGTGGGGCGGAGGTCGAGCTGGCCCTTCTCGAGCGGGCCGGTGCGCTTCTGACCACCGCCGTCGGGGAGATCGAGCCCGCCGCCCTCTTTTACGATTACGCCGCCAAGTACGAGAGCCATGCCTCGCGCATCTTTATCCCCGCGCGCGTTTCCCGCTCGGCGCGTGAGAGCGTGACCGCGTACGGCCGCCGCCTTTTCCGCCTTCTCGGCTGCCGCGGCCTTAGCCGTGCCGATTTCTTCGTGGCGGAGGACGGGCGCGTGCTCCTCAATGAGATCAATACCATGCCGGGCTTTACCGACATCAGTATGTTCCCCCGCCTTTGGCAGGCGGCGGGCCTTAGCATGACCGAGCTTATCAACGTCCTGCTCGAAAACGCTGCAAAGTAAAGTATGGTTTGCGTTTACGACAGCGGCGTCGGCGGGGTCTCCACCCTGATGGCCCTGCGCCGTCTTGTGCCCACGGTGGACGTCTGCTACCTTGGCGACACGGCCCGCGTGCCGTACGGCCCGCGCGATGCGGCCACCGTCTGCCGCTACGCCACCGAGGCACTCGACTATCTTGCCGCCCTTCGGCCCGAGGCGATCCTTGTGGCGTGCGGCACCGTGTCCACCGTGGCCCTGCCCCACCTTCGGGGACGCTACCCCCTCCCCGTGTACGGCGTGGCCGAGGCGGGCATCCGCGCGGCCGCCGCCCTCGGCGCTCGGCGCCTTGCCGTCCTCGGTACCGAGGCCACCGTAAGGAGCGGCATCTTTGCCCGCCGCCTTTCGGAGTGCCTCCCATCGGCCGAGGTGCGCTCGGTGGCCTGCCCCCTCTTTGTGGCCTTGGCCGAGGCGGGCCTCACCGCCCCCGACGACCCCCTCCCGCGCCTGGTGGCCGAGCGCACGCTTGCCCCGCTTTTTGACCTTGAGCCCGAGGCGATCCTTCTCGCCTGCACGCATTTCCCTTGGCTTTCGCCCCACGTCCGCCGCCTCTTTCCCACGGCCCACCTCATTGACTGCGGTGCGGCGGCTGCGGCGGCGCTGGCGCCCACCCTTGGGGAGCGCGGGCGGGGGGAGTGCCGCTTCCTTGTGACCGACGGAAGCGAGGCCTTTCGGCGCCTTTACGGGCGCCTCACGGGCGATGCCGCCCCCCCTTTGGTGGAGACGGTGGCCCTTTCCTGAAGTATCAAATTCCGAAAAGGAGACGTATATGCCAAGCTACAGACGCGGCAGGATCAACGATGCCGTAGCCGAGGAGCTGGCGATCTGCCTGCGTGACGCACGCGATCCCCGGATCCTTGACAATTTTGTTTCGATCACACGCTGTGAGGTCGCCCCCGACCTGAAGGTCGCACGGGTGTACTATTCGGCCCTCGGTGACGCCAAGGCGGCGGGCGAGGGGCTGCGCGCCGCCCAGGGGATGCTCCGCCGTCACCTGGCCATGACGCTCAACCTGCGCCTGACGCCCGAGCTTTTGTTCTATGCGGACGGCTCGATGGCTCACGGCGCCAAGATCGCGCGCATCCTCGAGGAGCTGGGGACCGCCTCCGCCCCCAAGGAGGAGCCGACCGATGACTGACGTCCGTCCCCTCTCCCGTGCTGAGGTGCTGGCGGCCCTTGACTCTCTCCGTGCGCCGGCGGTCCTTATGCACCGCTCGCCCGACGGAGATGCCGTCGGCAGTGCCGTGGCGGCCGTCCGCTATCTCCGCTCCCGCGGGGTGGCGGCCTCGCTCTACCTCAGTGAGCCGATCCCCGAGCGCCTTTCCTTCCTTGCCGAGGGTGTGCCGATCCATGAGGGGGAGGCCCGTGAGATCCTTTGCGTGGACATTGCCTCGCTCTCGCAGACCGGTGCCGCCGCCCCCCTCGTTGAGGCGGCCGACACCGTCCTCTCGATCGACCACCACGGGCTTTCCACGCCCTTTTCCCCCTACTATACCGTGGCCGAGGCCTCGTCGGTCGGGGAGGTGCTGTACGAGCTCTTCTCGGACGGCGGCACCCGCCCCCTCCCACCCGCGCTGGCGGCCCCCCTCTTTGCCGCCATTGCCTCGGACACGGGCGGCTTCCGCTTCAAAAACGCCACTCCCGCCGCCCACCTGGCCGCCGCTGCCCTCCTTTCCTCGGGCATTGACGGTGCCGAGCTTTCGCGCCGCCTCTTTGACGTCCGCACGGACGGGGAGCTGCGGGCCATCGCGGCGGCCATTACCGAGTCGCGCGAGTATTACGGCGGGCGCCTTTCCCTTTTGGCCGTCTCGCGTGAGCTGCTCGAGCGCCACGCCTGCACCGATGCCGACTTTGATGCGGTCATCGACACGCTCCGCTCGCGCCGCGGGGTGGAGATCGCCGCCGTGATCCGTGAGCGCGCGGACGGCACCGTCCGCCTTTCGATGCGCGCCGTCACAGCGGACGTCTCGGCCCTTTGCGCCTCCTTTGGCGGGGGCGGTCACCGCCTGGCCGCGGGGGCCACGCTTCCTGCTGGCACGGCCGAGGAGGGCGAGGCGCTCGTCCTTCAGGCAGCCGCACGCTATTTTGCCGAATAAAACGCAAAACCCCCTTGATTTTATCGCCAAAAAAGAATACAATGAAGTGAAAAGCAAAGACCAAAACGGAGGATAGACTATGAACAGGACCTACATCAAGGACATCGTCGCGGGGACCCCCTGTCGGGTGCGCGGCTTTATTGAGAACATCCGCAACAAGCGCACCATGGCGTTTCTTGTGATCCGTGACGCCACGGGCAAGCTCCAGCTTACCATTGAAAAGGAGAAGTCGCCCGCCCTGGCGGCCGTCGTTGATGAGCTGATGCTTGAGTCGGTCGTCACCGTGACGGGGACGGTCGTGGAAAACGAGTACGTCAAGCTCGGCGGACGTGAGATGCTTCCCGAGACCATGGAGATCGATTCGCTCGCGGAGGCCATTCCGATCGGCCCCGATGCCAACATCGACACGCGTCTTGACTACCGCTGGATCGACCTGCGCTCGGAGAAGAACCTTCTGATGTTCCGCGTGCAGTCCTGCTTTGTCAACGCCATGCGCCGCTTCCTTTGCGAGCGCGATTTTACCGAGATCCATACGCCGAAGCTGATCGGCGCCGCCTCCGAGAGCGGGGCGGACGTGTTTGAGCTGAAGTACTTTGACCGCAAGGCGTACCTGGCCCAGAGCCCCCAGTTCTATAAGCAGATGGCCATGGCCGCGGGCTTTGAGCGCATCTTTGAGACGGGGCCTGTCTTCCGCGCCGAAAAGTCCTTCACCAACAAGCACACCACCGAGTTCACGGGCTTTGACCTTGAGTTCAGCTACATCGACTCCCACGAGGACGTGATGAAGCTCGAGGAGGAGATGCTCACCGCCGCCCTGACCGAGGTCAAGGAGAAGTACGGCGAGGCCATCGAGGCGGCCTTTGGCACGCCCGTTGTCGTCCCGACGCTCCCCTTCCCGCGGATGAAGCTTTCGGACGTCTATGCCGAGCTGAAGGCGCGCTACGGCTACGAGTGCCCCGCGGGCGAGGAGGGCGACCTCACCACCGATGCCGAGCACTTGACCGCCAAGCTCTCAAAGGAGATGTTTGACCACGAGTTCCTCTTTATCACCGATTACGCCGCCGAAAAGCGCGCCTTTTACCATATGCGGGACGAGCA
The DNA here is from genome assembly GCA_017407375.1 of Clostridia bacterium. Taxonomy (GTDB): domain Bacteria; phylum Bacillota; class Clostridia; order Oscillospirales; family CAG-272; genus UBA1740. The sequence goes on along the minus strand of JAFQWT010000052.1, from coordinate 15,949 downwards.
CGGCGTGCCGATGGGCTATGACCTCATCTGGCGCGGCGTGGAGATCACCACGGGAGCCCAGCGTGAGCACCGCTACGACGTGCTCTGCCGCCAGGCCGCCGAGAAGGGCCTTGGCGAGGACGTGAGGTTCTACACCGAGTTCTTCCGCTACGGCTGCCCGCCCCACGGCGGCTTTGGCCTGGGTGTTGACCGTCTTACCATGCTCCTGACGGGCACCGCCATCAAGGAGGCCATGTTCCTCTTCCGCGGTCCGAACCGCCTGACCCCGTAAATGAAAAAAGCCGCCCCGCAGGGCGGCTTTTTTTCTGAACGCGCGATGGACGGCGCCCCCGCAGGGGCGCCGTCCATCGGATAACAAAAAAGAAGCGCCGTAGCGCTTCTTTTTTCATTTTGTAAAGCTTACCTTACTTTCTGATGTTGCGGTACATCGGACCGTAGGCCTCGCAGGCGCGGTAGTCCCCCGCCTCCTTGTCCATGCCGAAGGCACCCCACACCGCAGGGCGGTAGATCTTCTCCTCCTCCACGTTGTGCATGCAAACGGGGATGCGGAGCATCGAGCACATCGTGATGAGGTCGGCGCCAATGTGGCCGTAGGAGATCGCGCCGTGGTTGGCACCCCAGTTGTTCATCACGTCGTAGGCGGTCTTGAAGGCGCCTTTGCCCGTCACACGGGGGGCAAACCAGGTGCAGGGCCAGGTGTAGTCGGTGCGCTTCCACAGCGCGTCGGTCACCTCGTCGGGCACGTGGACGGTCCAGCCCTCGGCGATCTGCATCACGGGGCCAAGGCCCTTGACAAGGTTCAGGCGTACCATGGTGCAGGGCATCTCGGCACGCGTCACAAAGCGGGAGGAATAGCCGCCGCCGCGGAAGTAGCCAAGGTCGGCGTAGGGCCAGGTGGTGGCCCCCATGCAGGCGTCAATGTCGCCGTCCGTCATCTCCCACCACTGCTTCATCACGGCGTTTCCGTCCGCATCCTTCACCTCGCCGCAGGCGTCCACACAGCAGGCGCCCGAGTTGATGAGGTGGATAAAGCCGTCGGCCTCCTTGGCGCGGCCCTCGATCTCGTAGCCCGTCACCCGCTTGATGGCATCGCCCGACCAGTAGGTGCGGACGTCGGCAAACATCTGGGCGCGGCCCGTGAGGAGCTTCATAAACAGCATGCAAATGCCGTTGAGACTGTCGTTCTCCGTGGCGAGGATATAGGGCTCGCGGGCACCGTTCCAGTCGAAGGTCGAGTTCAGAATGCTCTCGGGGAAGTCGCAGTTGGGATAAAAGTCGGTCCACTGGCGCTGCCCCTGGAAGCCCGCCGCCAGGGCGTTGTGCCCCACGGCCTCCTCACGGCATCCCTCGGGGAGATTCTGGTTGCCGTTCATCAGGTCCTTGATGATGCAGGCCATCTTCGCGGTGAATTCCCAGTCGGCCGCCTTTTCCTCGGCGGTCCTTTGCAGCTCCTTCGGGTTCTTGTCGATGTCGGCGCGGCACTTGGCCTTGATCCAGGCAAGGGCCTTCTCGTACTCGGCCTTATCGTAGATGCCCTCGGTCATGCGGCGGATGATCTCAACCTCGTCCACGCTCTCCACGCGCATCCCGAGGTATTCCTCAAAGAAGTCCACGTCCACGATCGAGCCGGCAATGCCCATGCAGATCGAGCCGATCTGCAGGTAGGACTTGCCGCGCATCGTGGCAACAGCGACCGCCGCGCGGGCAAAGCGCAGGATCTTCTCGCTGACGTCCGCGGGGATCGTGGTGTCGTCAAGGTCCTGCACGTCATGGCCGTAGATGCCAAAGGCAGGGAGGCCCTTCTGTGCGTGGCCAGCCAGCACCGCCGCCAGGTACACGGCGCCGGGGCGCTCGGTCCCGTTGAAGCCCCACACGGCCTTGATGGTCATGGGGTCCATGTCCATCGTCTCACTGCCGTAGCACCAGCAGGGAGTGACGGTGAGCGTGATGTCCACGCCCTCCTTCTTAAACTTATCGGCGCACGCCGCGGCCTCCGCCACACGGCCGATGGTGGTGTCCGCCACGATGACCTTGACGGGCTCACCGTTCGAATAGCGGAGGTTCTCCGAGATGAGACGGGCGGCGTTTTGCGCCATGGTCATCGTCTGTACCTCCAGGCTCTCGCGCACCTTCAGGGGTCCGCGCCGTCCGTCGATGGTGGGACGGATTCCAATGACGGGATAGCTTCCAACGAGTCTTGAGCTTGCCATAATTTCCTCCTTGTATCATGAAAGACTTGATTTTTTGCCTTTTCTCCATTATAATATAGAAAACAAGACAAAACAATGAAGAAAGTAGGACAAAAGTTAAGATTATGAGCAACCTTACCGAAGGGGACCGCGGGGGAGTCGAGCTGCTTTTTCCCTCGCACGAGGTGACAATTGCCGTCCCCCTTTCCGACCTCTATCCCATTGAGGCGATCCTTGTCGGCATGACGCACCCCTTTCCTAACTACCGCGTCCGCCGCCGCCCGAACGGCAAGACCTACCTCCTTGAGCACGTGCTGGAGGGGAAGGGCGAGTTCCGCGCGGGGGGCAGGACCCAAAGGATCGGCGGGGGCGACACCTTCCTCATTGATAAGGACGATCCGCACGACTTCGGCTCGGACCGTGGGGAGCCGCTCAAAAAGATCTTTATCAGCTTTGCCTCCGACTACCTTGGGAAAATGCTGGAGGCCTACCGCCTCGGCACGGGGGTCTACCGCGCCGACGTCAGGGCCGAGTTTTCGGCGCTTTACGCCACCGCGGAGCAGCGGCGCTCACCCCAGAGCCAGTTCTATGAGATCGCGGGGCTCTTGCACGCCATCCTCCTGAAGCTTTCCCGCTCGGTGCAGGAGGAGGAGCGCGGCATCTCCGCCATCAAGCAGGCCCTGCTTTCGGCCGTCTATACCAAGAAAACGCTTGACGAGGTGGCGGGTGAGCTCTTTATGTCGCGCTCCAACCTCATCCGCCTTTTCAAGCGGGAAACGGGGGAAACGCCCTATCGCTTCCTCTTGAACGAAAGGATCGCCGCCGCCAAGAGTCTCCTCGCAACGACCACCATGCCGGTGCGCGCGATCGCCGAGCTTTTGTGCTTTACCGACGAGCATTACTTCTCCTTTCTCTTTAAGGAGAAGACCGGCATGACCCCCTCGCGCTATCGCGCCACCTTCCGATAAAAAACAGCACACGGTCGCCGCTTTTTTGGCTCCGTGTGCTGTTTTTTATAAATAATACTTGTCTTTTTATTGCTTCTTCTGCCATTCCTTGAGGTACGCTTCGCAGGCGGTGTCCTCCTTCAGGATGCGGAAGGCCTTGGCCATCTTGTCGGAGGCCAGGCGGACAACGCACCGCCCGATCCTTTCGTTGTTTCCGTCGTGGCAGTCGGAGGACAAGGAGTTCGGGTAATTGGCCATCCACGCAAAGGGGGTATAGAAGCCCGCGTTTGTCAGGTGGTCCATGTAATGCGTGGAGGTGCCGCTCACGTCGTTAAGGCGAGAAAGGTCCACAAGGTCGGGGCGGAGCCCTAAGGAGACGGCCGTCTCCATCAGGCAGCCGTGTCCCTTGGCCGTGCAGGCCGAGGTGTAGTGCCTGAGGAGGGCAATGTCCTCATCGGTCAGCTCGGGCAAAAGGTCACGCTGCCCTCGGTCGGCCATGCGCACAAGCTCGGCGGGGGTCGGCCAGGAATGGAAGGCGTTGTAGACAAAGACCATATAGTCGCGCTTTTCGTAAAGCACGCTGCGGGCAAAGTTGTTGAGAAGGGCGGCGTTGCCGCCGTGACCGCTGATGAGGACGATCTTCTTAAAGCCGTTTCTCCCCATTTCGCGGCAGGATTCCTCCAGGATCTCGTGCATCAGGCGTGAGGAAAAGATGATGGTGCCGCGGAATTCCCCCGCCCCCTGCTTTTCACCAAAGTATTGGTGGGGAAAGAGGACAATCGGCTCCTTTTTTGCGGCCAGCTCGGCAACGCCGCCCGCGTGGATCACGTCCTGCCCGAGGGGGAGGTGCCGCCCGTGATGCTCCACACACCCGACGACCAGGCCGCAAACGCCAGAGGCCTCCTCCACTGCCTTTTCAAAATCGCCCGAAAGGATCTCGGTCCAAAGCATAGCAATACTCCTTTTCTTACGTAGAAATCTTGGTTTACCCCTCGCGCTTGCTGGGGGAATAGCCGTACGCACGGCGGAAGCATTTGGAGAAATACGAGGGGTCGGTAAAGCCGCAGGCGGCGGCCGCCTCGGTCACCGAGGTACCCCCCGCCAGGAGGGCCCTCGCGGCCTCCAGACGGATCCTTGAGAGCGATTCGGTCACCGTCTCCCCGTAGCGCTTTTTGTAGCTGGCCGTCATGGTGGCACGGCAGCAGTGAAAGCGGCGGCACAGCACGTCAATGGTCAGATGCTCGGCAAAGTGGTTCTCTATGTAGGCGCGCGCCGCTTCGGCAGGGGACTCCCCGTTGGCCCGCAAAAGGTTTGAGAGGGCGATGTAGCCCGCGCACGCCGTCATGATCTTGCCAAAGGCCTCGGCCGTTACGCGGGAGCAGGCGGGCAGGAGCGCCGTGGCGGCCGTGGCCTCCTCTTTGGCAACGCCCAGGGCGCAAAGCCCCTCGGCCGCCCGCTCGCGCTCGCGGGGGAGGTCCTCCAGCACCTGCCCCATCATCAGAAAGCCCAAAAGCTCATTGTCCTGATAGATCGGGCTGACGGCCTCGAAAAGCCCCATGTGGCAGCGGTAAATGTAGATGCCGCCGCGCTCCTTGGCCCTTTGCAGGGCCTCGCCGTCCCCCGCAAGACAGCGTGAGAGCAGCCCGCACCGCTCATGCACGCAAAGGCAAAAGGGGGAGGGCCCCTCGGGATACGCCGCGATCTCCGCCGCGGTGGCATCGTGGAGGGAAAGACGGAAGCCCGAGGCCTCGTACAGGGCGCGGAGCAGCTGTGTGATTTCTTCCTTGTGGATCATGGTGCTCTCCTTTTTGGAGCGCTTTTCTTAGTAAAAAACGATACTCTATCCGATTCTACTTATTATTATACGATTTTCCATTGAAAAGTCAAGGGCTTTTGTGTATAATTCAATTGGTAGGAATACCAAAAACCTTTGGGAGGACAAGCTATGGCAACGCGTGAAGAGCTTTGCGCTAAAAAGAGCGAGGCGATCGCCGCCTTTACTGTGGAGGGAGAGACGGTCTCCTGTGAGCTTTACGGGAGCGGACATATCAACGATACCCACCTGCTCATCACCCGCACCGCCGAGGGGAAGGAGCGCCGCTACATTCTCCAGCGCATCAACCACGTGGTGTTCCCGCATCCCGAGGAGGTCATGGAGAACATTGAAAGCGTGACGGCCCACCTGCGCCGCGGCATCCTCTGCGAGGGCGGGGACCCCGACCGTGAGACCCTCACCGTGGTCAAAACGAAGGAGGGCGCCCCCTACTACCGCGATTCTATCGGCAGCTTTTGGCGCGTATACCTCTATATTGAGGATAACCTCAGTCTTGACAAGGTCGAAACGCCCGAGCAGTTCTATAAGAGCGGCGTGGCCTTTGGCCGCTTCCAGAGCCGCCTCTCCGCCTTCCCCGCCGAGACCCTCCACGAGGCGATCGTGGATTTCCACAACACCCCCGTGCGCTACGGGAACCTGGAGCGCGCCATTGCGCGCGATGCCTGCGGCCGCGCCGCCGAGTGTGCCGAGGAGATCGCCTTTGTCCGTGAGCGCCGTGAGTTTACCGAGCTGCTTTACAAGGCCCATGCCGAGGGGCGCCTCCCCCTCCGCGTGACCCACAACGATACAAAGCTCAATAACATCCTCTTCGATGCCACAACGGGTGAGCCCCTGTGCGTCATTGACCTGGATACCATCATGCCCGGCTTCTCGGTCAACGACTTTGGCGATTCGATCCGCTTCGGCGCTACCACCGCCGCGGAGGATGAGACCGACCTTGCCCGCGTGTCGCTTGACCTTGACCTCTTCCGCACCTTTGCGCGCGGCTTTATCGAGGGGTGCGGCGGCCGCCTGACGGAGGAGGAGATCACGCTTCTTCCCGTGGGGGCCAAGATGATGACGCTGGAGTGCGGCATGCGCTTCCTCACCGATTACCTGGAGGGGGATACCTACTTCCGCATCCACCGTGAAAAGCATAACCTCGACCGCGCCCGCAACCAGTTCCGCCTTGTCGCCTCTATGGAGGAGAAATGGGAGGAAATGGCGGCCATCGTCCGTGAGCTTTCCCACTGACGAACGGGGAGCCACACTTTCGCTTATACTGAAAATATAATACACATACGGAGGTATTTTACTATGGAGATCATCGTTTGCAAGTCCTATGAGGAAATGTCCGAGAGGGGCGCCGCCATCATCGCCGCCGCCATGAAGGAAAAGCCCGACTTTGTCCTGGGCCTTGCCACGGGCTCAACGCCTGTCGGTATGTACCACGCGCTGGCCGATAAGAACCGTGCGGGGGAGATCGATTTCTCGCGCGTGACCACCTACAACCTTGACGAGTACTATCCGATCGACCCGAAGAACGATCAGAGCTACCGCTACTTTATGAACAAGAACCTCTTCGACCTTGTCAACATCGACAAGGCCAACACCCACGTGCCGGACGGCTCCGCCGCCGACCCCGAGGCCGCCTGCCGCGCGTATGACGAGGCGTATGCCAAGACCGGCTACGCCGACATCCAGGTGCTGGGTATCGGCCGCAACGGCCACATCGGCTTCAACGAGCCCGACGCCGCCCTCACCGTCGGCACCCACGTCACGGGCCTGACCGAGGACACGATCGACGCCAACTCCCGCTTCTTTGCCTCGGCGGATGAGGTCCCCACCCACGCCCTCACCATGGGCATGGGCACCATCCTGAAGGCCAAGAAGATCCTGATGCTCATCAACGGCAAGCAGAAGCACGAGGTGCTCACGGCCCTTCTTGACGACAAGATCACAACGGCGGTCCCCGCCACCTTCATCAAGCTCCATTCCGACGTGGTCGTGATCTGCGACGAGGAAGCGTACCGTGGTTAAGGTACTGAAAAACGTCACCATCGACGGCAAGGTCACTGACCTTGTCGCCGAGGACGGTAAGATCCGCGCGATCGGCAAATGCGAGCGCTCGGGCGAGGACTGCGAGGGGTTAGAGCTTTACCCCGGGCTTTTTGACACCCACGTCCACGGCGCCGTTGGCTACGATACCATGGAGATCTCGAACGGCGGCCTTGCCGAGATGGCGCAGTTTGAGCTTTCGGCGGGCACCACCAGCTTCCTCCCCACCACCATGACGATGGACATCGAAACCATCCGTTCCGTGGTGAACCGCGACCTTCCCCGCATCGAGGGGGGCGCCAAGGTCGAGGGCTTTCACATGGAGGGGCCGTACATTGCGGACAAGTATAAGGGCGCGCAGAACGGCGCCTTCATCAAGTCCCCCACCATGGCGGAGTTTTCCACCCTCAGAAACATCAAAAAGCTCACCCTCGCGCCCGAGCTTCCCGGTGCTATCGACTTCATTGCCGAGTGCTGTGCCGCCACCGATACCCTGATCTCGCTCGGTCACACTGCCACCGATTACGCCACGGCCATTGCCGCCATGGAGAACGGTGCCGCGTGCCTGACGCACACCTTCAACGCCATGTCCCCCCTCCACCACCGCGATCCCGGCCCCATCGGCGCGGCGGTAGAGAAGGGCGCCTACGCCGAGGTCATCTCGGACGGCCTCCACGTTTCCCGCGCCGCCATCCTCACCCTGTACCGCACCTTCGGCCCCGACCGCCTGATCCTTGTCAGTGACGGCCTGCGTGCCACGGGCCTTGGGGATGGGGAGTTCTCCTTCGGCGGGCAGAAGATCTTTGTCCGTGAGGGCGTCGCCAGGATCGAGGCGGGGAACCTTGCGGGCTCCACCACCACCCTTTTCGGCTGTGTCCGCAAGGCCGTGGAGTTCGGGATCCCGAAGCGTGATGCGCTCCGTATGGCCTCGGCCACTCCCGCCCGCTCCCTCGGGATGAAGAAGGGCGAGCTTTGTGTTGGGTACGATGCCGAGTTCATTCTTCTTGACGCCGATATGAACCTTGTCCGCAGCTTGATCCTCTGATAGCTCGGCCCCCGATGAAAATCGGGGGCTTTTTTCTTGACTTTTTCCTCCTTCTATGATAGAGTAGAAGTGAACGAAAACGCAACGAAACACCAAAGGAGAACACGTATGTCACGCACCCCTATGCTCGGCCTGATGCTGGACTGCTCCCGCAACGCCGTTTTTTCGCCTGCGGCGGTCCGCCGCCTTATCGACCTCCTTGCCAAAATAGGCTACAATACCCTGCAGCTTTATACCGAGGACACCTATGAGGTGGAGGGGGAGCCCTTCTTCGGGTATCTGCGCGGCCGCTATACCAAGGAGGAGCTGCGTGAGCTGGATGCTTACGCCGCCGCCCGCGGCATTGAGCTTCAGCCCTGCATCCAGACCCTCGCGCACCTCAACGGAATTTTCCGCTGGGAGGTCTATAAGCCCATCAACGATTCGGCCGATACCCTCCTTGTCGGGGAGGAGCGCACCTATGAGCTCATTGAGCGTATGTTTGCCTCGTGTGCCGAGTGCTTTACCTCGCGCCGCATCCACATTGGGTTTGACGAGGCGTTTGCCCTCGGCCGTGGGAAGTACCTCGATAAGCACGGAAAAAAGACCCACGCCGAAATTATGATGCCCCACCTCACCCGCGTCTGCGCCCTGGCCGAGAAGTACGGCTTCCGCCCGATGGCGTGGGGCGATATGTTCTACCGTGAGGCGGCAAACGGCGGCTGGTACGGCACGCGCCTCGCCTCCCCTGAGAGGATCGCCGCCGCGATCCCCGAAAATCTCGACATCGTGTACTGGGATTACTACCACGAGAATGAGGCGGCCTATCGCCTGATGCTTGATGGCTTTACCAAGTTCCGCCCCGCCGAGGAGCTGATCTTTGCGGGCGGTGCCTGGGCCTGGACGAGCATGGTACCCCATAACGATTACTCCATCAGCACGACCCGCGCGGCCCTCAACGCCTGCGCCGAGTACGGTGTGCGGGACGTCCTGATGACCTTGTGGGGTAATGACGGTGGTGAGTGCTCGGCCTTCTCGCTCCTGCCCTCGCTCTTCTACGCCGCCGAGCATGCCCGCGGCAACACCGATATGGCCCTCATCAAGCAGCGCTTTTTTGAGGTCATCGGTGAGGACTTTGATAAGATGATGGCGCTTGACCTGCCCGATGCCATCGGCAAGGCGCCCTACGGCAACCGCAACGCCTCCAAGCACGGCCTGTATAACGACCCCTTCCTCGGCATTATGGACGCCACCCTTTATGAGGGCGGCACCGCCCACTTCCGCCGCGCCGCTAAAAAGCTCCGCGCCCTGGCCCGCGAGGGGGGCGAGTACGCCTACCTCTACGATATGGAGGCCAAGCTCTCGTCGGTGCTGGAGGTCAAGTACGAGCTTGGCGTGCGCCTGCGCGCCGCCTATAAGGAGGGCGACCGTGAGGGCCTTCTCCGCGCCCTTGCCGACCTGAAGCGTGTCCGCCGCCGCCTTACGGTCTTTACCGCCGCCTACGCCGCCGCCTGGGAGCGTGAGAAAAAGCCGCAGGGCTATGAGCTTCAGGATACCCGCCTTGGCGGCCTTGCCCACCGCCTTGATTCCTGCATCAAGAAGCTTACGGAGTACCTGGACGGCAAGCGGGAGGCGATCCCCGAGCTTTGCGAGGAGATCCTGCGCCTGCCGAGCATCGCGCGTGACTGGTGGCAGATCAACACCCCCTCGATCATCTATTGCTATTAAAACCAAGGGAGAGCCACTGCGGTGGCCCTCCCTTTTTCGCCCTCCAGTCCACAGCTTTTTCCCGTCCTCTTGGGGACGGGAAATTTTACGAAAAAATCCGAAAATTCCCGTAAGCATTGACTTTTTTGCACGTCTGTGTTACTCTTAATACAGATACTTTATACATAAGGAGGCCCCCCATGTCTCACACTCCCATGCTCGGCGTGATGCTGGACTGCTCACGCAATGCCGTCTACCGTCCCGAGGCGGTCCGCCGCCTTATCGACCTTCTTGCCAAAATGGGCTACAACACCCTGCAGCTTTATACCGAGGACACCTATGAGATCGAGGGTGAGCCCTTCTTCGGGTATCTGCGCGGCCGCTATACCAAGGAGGAGCTGCGTGAGCTGGATGCCTACGCCGCCTCCCGCGGGATCGAGCTTCAGCCCTGCATCCAGACCCTTGCGCATCTGGATGCCATCTTCCGCTGGCCGACCTACGCGGCCATCAATGACCAGGGCAACGCCCTCCTTGTCGGGGAGGAGCGCACCTATGAGCTCATTGACCGTATGTTTGCCACCTGTGCCGAGTGCTTTACCTCGCGCCGCATCCACATCGGTATGGATGAGGCGTTTGCCATCGGCCGCGGCAAGCACCTCGATAAGCACGGCTATATGCCCCGCTTTGACATCATTCTGCCGCACCTTCAGCGCGTTTGTGAGATCGCCAAAAAGTACGGCTTCCACCCGATGGCGTGGGGCGATATGTTCTATCGCGCCGCGGCGGGCGGCGGCTGGTACGGCGCCTCCGCCCACCCGACCGAGGAGCTGATCGCCAAGATCCCCGCGGACCTTGAGCTCTTTGCCTGGGACTACTACCACTCGACCGTGGAGGATTACGATAAGCTGCTTGACGGCTTCTGCCGCTTCCGCCGCAAGATCATGTTCGCGGGCGGTGCCTGGACCTGGGCAAGCGCCACCGCGCACAACGATTTCTCGCTCCGCGCGACCCGCGCCGCCATCGACTCCTGCCGTAAGCACGGCATTGACGACATTCTCATCACCATGTGGGGCGATAACGGCGGGGAATGCTCGGCCTTCTCACTCTTGCCCTCGCTCTTTTACGCCGCGGAGCTTGCCCGCGGAAACGACGATATGGCCCTCATCAAGCAGCGCTTTTTTGAGGTCATTGGTGAGGACTTTGACAAGATGATGGCCCTTGACCTGCCCGAGGCCTTCGGTAACTATCCGTACGGTGAGAACAACGCCGCCAAGCACGGCCTGTATAACGACCCCTTCCGCGGCGTTATGGATAAGTCGCTGTTCCCCGGGGGCACCGCCCACTTCCGCCGTGCCGCCAAAAAGCTCCGTGCCCTGGCGCGCGAGGGCGGCGAGTTTGCCTACCTCTTCGATCTTGCCGCCAAGCTCTCCTCGGTGATGGAGATCAAGTATGAGCTCGGCGTCCGCCTGCACGCCGCGTACGAGGCCAACGACCGTGAGGGCCTCGCCGCCGCCGCCAAGGACCTCCGCCGCGCCGCCAAGCGCCTGGAGATCTACCACGAGGCCTACCGCCGCGCCTGGTACTACGAGAAGAAGAACATCGGCTACGAGGTCCAGCAGATCCGCCTGGACGGCATGACCGGCCGCCTCCGCCTCTGCGCCTCCCAGGTCGAGGACTACCTCGCCGGGCGTCTTGACCGCCTCGAGGAGGTCGAGGAAAAGATCCTCCCGCTCACCCACCGTCTTTTCAACTGGGGGCCGATGACCACCGCCTGCCGCATCTGAAGAGCGGCGAATTCCGGCATAGATCGTCGCTCGCTCCTCTGGCCGTACCCCCGTACGCCTGCAAGTCGCGATCGCCAATATCTGCTCGGAATTTTCTCGCTCTTGAGCGGCGAATTCCGGCATACATCGCCGCTCGCTCCTCTGGCCGTACCCCCGTACGCCTGCAAGTCGCGATTGCCAATATCTGCTCGGAATTTTCTCGCTCTTGAGCGGCGAATTCGGCATACATCGTCGCTCACTCCTCTGGCCGTACCCCCGTACGCCTGCAAGTCGCGTTCGCCAATGTCTGCTCGGAATTTTCTCGCTCTTGAGCGGCGAATTCCGGCATACATCGCCGCTTCCGCCTGCCCGACGTACGGCACAAAGCCGCCATACACAACCAAAGGAGAGCCACCGCGGTGGCTCTCCTTTGGCTTTGCGGGTGCTTCGCGCCTCTGCGGGGGCAAGCTTCCCCGTTGGTCACGTTGTCGGATTTGTAAATGACACCTTACAAAAAATTACGTAAATTTGTCGAAAGGGGTTGCAAAGCCAAAAAAAATTCTATATAATAACAGTAGTATATCTAAAGTCTTACGCACCGCACGGTGCAGAAAGAGGTTATCATGGGACTTTTCAGCTGGTTCAAGAAAAAGAAGAAGGATGAGGAGGTCGTGGCCACCCCCGTTCAGGAGACTCCCGTGGTCGAGGAAGCTCCCGCTCCCGCCGAGGAGCCCGCGCCCGCCCCTGCTCCCACTCTTGTCGAGGAGCCCGCGCCCGCCCCTGCTCCCGCTCCTGTCGAGGAGCCCGCGCCTGCCCCCGCTCCCGCGCCCGTCAAGGAGGCGGCCCCCGTCAAGAAGGCGGCTCCCGCTCCCAAGCCAGCACCCGCCAAGGTGGCTCCCGCCAAGGAGGAGGCGCCCGCGCCCGAGGCCGCTCCCGTGGCCGAGAGCAAGACGCTGAGCGGTAAGGACGACAGCGTGATCGTGCGCCTTGTCAAGACCGAAAAGCCCGCCGAGGAGCCCGCCCCCGCGCCCGCTCCCGCCCCCGTGGTCGAGGAGGGACCCAAGGTGCTTGGTAAGTACGAGTTCGATCTCGCACCCGACGGCTACCGTTTCTATCTCGTTGCCAACAACGGTCAGCTGCTGTACGAGAGCATCGGCTTTACCTCCATGGAGGGCGCCGTTGTGGGCATCGATACCTTCCGCCGTGCCGTGGAGGGCGGTAATTTTGCCGTCATCTCGGACAAATACAACCGCTACCGCTTTGTGCTCAACCGCAAGTATTACGGTGAGAACTATTCGACCCGCGCCCAGTGCGAGAAGTGCGTGGAGTCGGTCAAGCGCTTCGCTCCCGATGCCGTGGTCGCCGAGTTTACCCCCACCGAGGAGCAGATCGCGACCTTTACCGCCGCCAAGGCCTCGCTCCGCACCGTGAAGGACGTGGACTGGGATGCCGTGGAGCAGAGGGAGGCCGCCGCCGCGAAGCTCGGTAAGTTTGAGATCTCGCGTGAGGAGGATAAGGAGTATCGCTTCTACCTCGTTGCCAACAACGGCCAGGTCCTCTACACGGGCAAGAACTATCAAAAGCTTTGCCAGTGCCTTGCGGGCATCAAGTCCTTCAAGCGCGCCGTCTACGTCGGCAACTTCTCGATCGACCAGGATAAGTTCGGTCGCTTCCGTTACATCCTCAAGAACATCGGCGTTGCCCCCGCCTTTATGGGTGAGTCCTACACCACCCGTAAGCAGTGCGAAAGCTCGATCGAGTCGGTCAAGAATTTTGTCGTGACTGCTGAGATCGAAGTCCCCGAATGAAACATTCGGACATAACCGAAAAAACCGAGCGCAAGCTCGGTTTTTTCTATCGAGTCTCTCTCCCAAAACGAAAAGCGCGCTACACCGTAGCGCGCTTTTTTATTTCCTTTTTTCCTCCTCAAGGAGCGCAAAGAGCGAGGCAAGGAGCGCCTCGTAGCGTCCGTCGGTGGGCGGAGGCGTCGGTTCCTCCTTGGGCGTAAGCCCGAGAAGGTAATGGGGGTCCAGCGAGAGGATCTCGCAAAGGCGGCGGAGCTGGTTAAGACTCGGCTCCTGCAGATTTCTCTCCAGCTTGGAGTAGTTTGACTGGTTCATGGGGATCTTGTCCGCCATATCGCGCTGGGAGTACCCCTTGTGCTCCCGTGCGGTGCGGAGCTTTTCACCAAAGGTCATGGCTCATCTCCCAAAGCGCGCGGCATCGTAGGCACGGGTGACGGCGCGCTTGCCGTGAGCATCCACCGCCTCAAAGCGGAAGTAGCCCATATCGCGGCGGATATTAAAGTCGGCCTCGGTCAGCTGACCAAAGCGGCGCTCGGCCCCGCGGTCCCCCGTGCGGAGCAGGATCTCGCGCACCTCGGAGGTCGCAATGTGTACGCGCCCCTCCTCAACCGAAAGCTCGTAGATCTCGGGCCCCTGGGAGGCGTAGGCATGGCCCGCCTTCAGGGCGGAGGTGATGGCGGTGTAGGAGAGCGTGTCGGCCTTGATCATCATAAAGCCCGTAAACAGCTCGTTTGCGGGGTCCTCGGTATCGGCGGCGTGGTTATCGTCCGCGGCGATCGGCAGGATCGAGGTGTGGCCGCGGCGGAGCATGCGGTCAAAGCGGGTGGTGTTCCCGTCGTCACCAAAGCCCCAGGAGTAGGAGGCGCCGTTGTGGATCTCCATTCCGTCAAGGCCCTCCAGCGGCAAAAAGTCGTCGCCCGTCTGGAGCGAGTAGTTCGGGTGATTATAAAAGACGAGAAAGCCCGCCGCATGCGCGGCGCGGATCAGGCGGTTGGCAAAGATGGGGGAATAGTTGTAGGCGTATACCGTCTCCCCCGTCGTACGGACGGCGGCGGCATACTGCCCCGCATTCCCGCGGAAGTCGCCCCGCGGCAGGAAAAAGACCTGGCGGTCGGCCTCGGGACTTTCGGCAATGAGGGAAAAGTGGTAGGTGCGGGCGGCGTGGCTCCAGGGGCGCGCCTCATTAATGGCCAGCTCCCAGCCGTTGAGGGCGAGGAAGTCGGCATCCGAAAGCGCCGTCTGGTCCACCATCACGTCGTGGTCGGTAAACGCCACGACCGCATAGCCGCGGGCCTTGTAGGCCTTTTTGACCTCGGCGGGGGTCATCTTCCCGTCCGACACCGTGGTGTGGGCGTGGAGGTTGGCCTTGTAGAAGCGCCCCGTGCGGGGCAGCAGGTACTCTTTCATTGCGGAAATCCTCGTTTCAGAAGCAGAGTTTTCAAAAGTGCCGCTTGGGTCTTGCCGTCCTCGATCCGGCCCGAAAGGATCTCCTCACAAAGCTCGGAGAGCGGGCGCCTCTCCAAACAGAGGAACTCGTCGTCATCGGGGGAGGCCTCTCCCCGCTCTAACTCCTCGGCGAGGAACATCTCGATCCTCTCCCCAAGGATCGCGGGGGAGGGAATGTAATAGCCAAGCGAGGTAAGGCGGCGCGCCGTATAGCCCGTCTCCTCGCGGAGCTCACGCAGGGCCGCCGCCCGCGTGTCCTCCGCGGGGCTGTCCAGCTTGCCCGCGGGGATCTCGTAGATCACACGGGAGAGGGGGTAGCGGTATTGATACTCCATCAGCACCGTGCCGTCCTCAAACAGGGGGACGATGGCCACGGCACCGTTGTGCAGAATAGTCTCCCGTGTGGCATGCTTGCCGTTCGGTAGGGTGACGGTGTCGCGCACAAGATGCACGATCACGCCGTTGAAGATCTCCTCACGTGAGACAAAGCTCTCAAGAAGCTCGGGGGTATGATCCTTCATGGCTCGTCCTTTCTCGGATGATGGGCAATACTCTATTATTATACCACAGCTTTCAGGTGTCCGCAAGGGATTTTTCCATATTTTTGTATGCCGTGCGGATGGCCGCCTCCGCCTCCCTCGGCACAAGCCCGGAAAGAGGAAGCCCCGCCGCCAGCGCGCGCCTCACCTCGGTGGAGGAAAGGCCCGAAAGCCCCTCGCCCGCGGGCCAAAGGAGGGTCGGAACGCCCCCTCTTTCAAGGTTGTAGGCCGCCATGGCCTCCTCGTAGGTGCGGTCCCGCTCGTCCCTCACGCCCTTGACAATGGCGGAAAAGCCGCCGTCCCTTGCGTAGTCGGCCACCATGCCCTCGCAAAACGTGACCGTGACGTTCGGAAGCCCCGCGGTCGCCAGGCGCAAAAATTCCACGCGGTCAACGTAGGAGAAGAGCCCGCGCTTTTCGGGGTTGATGAACACGGCCACCGTCACCTCGTCGTACACGGCACAGCACCTTGCAATGAGGTCAAGGTGCCCCGCCGTGCAGGGGTCAAAGCTCCCCGGCATCAACGCCTTCATCGTTGCCCCTCCATTCGTAGATCGCCACGTGGGAGACCGAGTAGCGCGCCGCCTTGCGGAGGACGAGCCCCTCGGGAAGCACGGGAAGGAGGTCGCCCCTCCCCGCCTCGGTCACAAGGATCGCCC
>JAFQWT010000051.1 GCA_017407375.1 Clostridia bacterium | reverse complement strand
GAAAAGGCAAGGGAGCTGGGGTACGTCGGCAGTCAGGCCGCCCGCGCCCTGGCCTCGGGTGACCGCACGGTCGGCATCTATCTTCCGAAGGGCCCTGAGGAGGTGCTGGCGCGTTACCGCGCGGGCATCGCCGCCGCCCGCCCCGCGCTCTCGGCCTATGGCATCACCCTGACCGAGCGGGAGCCCGCTGACGGGACGGAGGGGCTGGACGGGGTCCTTGCCGTCACCTCGCTCCTCGGGCATCTCTCGCTCCCCGCGGAGGTCCCGCTTGTGACCGTTGGCTCTCGCGCCCACGGCGTGCATCCCGTGGCGGAGGTCACGGCCGATTACCGCATCGGAGGTCGCCTTTCCGCTCAGTTCCTCGCCTTCGCCACGGCGGGGGCACCCGTGGCCATCCTTTCCTCCCGCCGTACCTCGTACGCGGAGGAGGAGGCCATCCGCGGCTTCCGTGAGATCTCCCAGCGCCTCGGCATCCGCCTTGCCGCCATTGCCGAGTGCGGTGACGGCGCCCAGGGCGTCCGTACCGAGCTGCGCCGCCTTTTGGCCACCAACCGCCGCATCGGCGGTCTCTTCGTCACCGCGCCCCTCGTTGGCACGCTGAGCGCCACCCTTGCCGACCTGCGCCAAAGACCCACCGTCATCGGCATCGACTTTACCGCCCCCGCCACCGAGGCCCTCCGCGCCGGCACCGTGGCCGCCCTCCTTTACACCTCCCCCGAGCGCCAGGTCGAGCGCGCCCTCCTTTACCTTGCCGATCATCTCACCACCCGCCGTGAAGTCGGTCATACCACCGTCCGCACGGAGCTGGTGTTACGCAGCAACCTTGAGAACTACCTGTGATAGCGGCAAATTTTGGCATAAATTCCCCCTCGCTACCCTTGTACGCCTGCGGGTCGTGAGAGAAAATTTCTCCGCAAAATTTCCCTTACCGCAAAAAAAGAGAGCAGCTTTGCTGCTCTCTTTTTTGCTTATCAGTCGAAGAATTTGTGGAACACCGGCCAGGACGGCTCCGCGTAGAAGCGGTGACCCTCGGGACCCTCGATCCAGGTGTAGTTGTCGGGGACGCCCGCCGCCTTGTAGTAGATGCCGGCCACGTCGATCGACTCGGCCACACCGTCATGCGGGAAGATGGCGTCGGTCGCACCGCTGACGGCGATCAGCTTACGGGGGGCGATCAGGCCGCAGAGGTCACCCATATCAAAGTCAAGCGCCACACCGGGGATGTAGTTGCAGGTGCAGTGGTGCATGGCGCCGATGGAATCCTTGTAGGTGCAAAGCGAGCAGGAGGGCATGGCCACCTTGATGCGCTCCTCCATGGCCGCCGCGTAGATCGTGGCGGTGCCGCCGCCCGAGTTGCCCATGCAGGCAATGGCATCGGCATCCACGGCAGGGAAGTTCTTGGTGATGACGTCAATGGCTCGGCTGATGTCAAACACACGCTCGGCAATGGTGGTACGGCCGTAAAGGAGTGCCGTCATCGTGGGGACAATGCAGGCGGGGCCCTTCTCGTTGCCGCCGCACTCGCCAAAGCCACGCTGCTCAATGGCCAGCGCGCAGTAGCCCTCACGGACGATCTGGACGGCAAAGTCACGGTCGCCGCCGGCAATGGTGGCCTCGTCACCGGGGTAGATCGGACGGCCGAGCGAGATGTGGCGGCCCTTGGAATGCCCCTGCAGGCAGATCACCATCGGGATCTTACCCTCCTTGCCCTTCGGCACCCAGAGGTTGCAGGCCACAAAGTAGCCCTCCTCACTCTGGAAGGAGATGCGATAATCGGTAAAGGTATCAAATTCGGCCGTTTCCTCGACCGTGAAGCGATCGTCGGCGGCGGGGGTGATCTTGTCAAGACCCATCAGGGCGGAAAGGCGGGCGCGCGCCTCCTTCTGCCAGTCGGAAAGCGGGCGGCTGCCGTCATAGCGCATGGCGGGCTTGAGGGCCTTCAGCGCCTCGTGATGAATGACCAGGGGGTTCTTGTTCATTTCCATAGGAAACATCCTCCGTTGTATTATGCTTTCGCACTAAAACTACTATACTATCTTCGGGCGCAAAAGTCAAGAGAAACGGCAAAAGAAAAACGCCCCGCGGGGCGTTTTTCTTTGTTTGTAAGTAACCTCGGCAGCCGAGGAGCCAAAGCCGGCATTGATGGCGGTCCAGCGGTTGTTTCTGACGCGGAACTGCGCATCCCAAGACGACTTGAAGGTATTCGTGCCTGCCGTGATCATCTCCTGGAACATGTCACTGTGGACCTTGACGTTGGCATCGCCGCAGGACCTGGCACAGTAGTTGTCGTAAAGGAAGGACATCGGGGAGCAGATGCCGTTGTGGATGTAGTCAAGCATGGCAATGTGGCCAACGCCCGCCGCATTCTCGCGGTGCTTCAGGCCCACGTCGTAGTACTGCTTGAAGAACTCCTCGCTCTCCTCGGTCATCAG
>JAFQWT010000050.1 GCA_017407375.1 Clostridia bacterium | reverse complement strand
GGTGACGGCCAACGGCATCGATCTCATCAATAAAGACGATGCTGGCAGGGCTCTTGCGTGCCGTTTCAAAGAGGTCACGCACACGCGAGGCGCCAACGCCGACGTACATCTCCACAAAATCCGAGCCGGAAATGGAGTAAAAGGGCACTCCCGCCTCCCCCGCTACCGCGCGGGCCAACAGGGTCTTACCCGTACCGGGAGGGCCGACAAGCAAGACGCCGTGGGGGATCTTGGCCCCGAGATGCGTGTACTTGCGGGGATCGCGCAAAAACTCCACGACCTCGGAAAGCTCCTCCTTCTCCTCATCGGCACCTGCCACGTCGGAAAATTTCACGGTGTTGCCGGGGGTCCCTACCTTGGCGTGGGCACGGGCAAAGGAATTCATCTTTCCGCCGTGGCCCGAGGTCTGGCGCACCATATAAATGAAGAAGCCGACCATAAGGAGCATCAGAATGATATACGGCAGATACTCAAGGATCCACGGGGTATCCACGGGCTCCTCAAAGTTGTATTCCTCAAGGTTTGTCAGACTGCCGCTGAGAACGATCTCATTGATATATTCCAGCTGGAAGTTGTAACCGAGGCGGTAGGTGTACTCCTTGCCGTCGGTCCCCACGATATACATATATCCGTCGGTGTCAATGGTAAAGGACTTGACCGCATCGGTCTCAAACATAGTCACAACGTCCCGGTAGGTGAAGGGATCCTTCTCGGCGATCATATCGGTGACGATCACAGCGACAAAGATGAACACCAGCACGAGAAGAAGCAAAAGGACTACGTTCTTTATGTTGATCTTCATGTGTTATGCCTTTCTTGCCTTATTATGCGTTGCCTTCGCTCTCTCCGTAGACCTCGGGGCGCAGGATCCCGATATAGGGGAGCGCGCGGTACTGCTCATCGTAATCCAAGCCGTAGCCGACCACAAACTCATCCTCCACCTCAAGACCGACGTAATCGGGGGTGAAGTCGACCTCACGGCGCGAGGGCTTGTCAAGGAGGGTGCAGGTGCGGACGCTTTTTGCCCCCTTATGGCGGAGATACTCCACAAGATAGGAGAGCGTTTTCCCGCTGTCGATGATGTCCTCCACAATGATGATATTGCAGGAATCAATGTCCTTGCGGGCCAGGTCGAGAATGATGTTGATGTTGCCCGAGGACTTGGTGTCCGCCCCGTAGGACGAGACCTTCATAAAGTCGATCTCCACGGGAAGGGTGATCTTTTTCATCAGGTCCCCCATAAAAACGACGGACCCCTTAAGGA
Source organism: Clostridia bacterium (assembly GCA_017407375.1). Classification (GTDB taxonomy): domain Bacteria; phylum Bacillota; class Clostridia; order Oscillospirales; family CAG-272; genus UBA1740. Next base: position 2,148 of record JAFQWT010000050.1, on the reverse strand, counting down.
TCGCCAGAAGGAGCACCCGCCCCTCTACGTTCCCGTAGTCACGGTCGATCTCGGCAGCCACGCGGGAAACGGCGGCACCGATCTCCTCCTCGCTGATCATGATAGCTTTTATATCTTTATTCATCTTTTCCTCCAAAGATAACGATTATACGTGTCAATTTTGAACAGTATCTCTCAAGGGGAACGCAGGAAGCCAAAGGATCCCCGCTCCGTCACAAAGAATGGGGTACGAGGCACGCAGGGCAAGCGGGATCCTCCGAGCGTTGTAGAGCTTTTTTAAGGAGTGCGTATGCCCTCCGTAGCGGTAGGCGTCCCCGGGAAGGCGGCCGCGCACGTACAACCCGTCAACTATTATATCAGAAGAAATTGCCACGGTAGTGTCTATTTTGTGAAGAAATGAAAAACAATGCGCAACGATCTGCTCCCCGTCCGCGGTAAGCGTCAGAGTAACGCCGTCGCCAAGGTCGTTTTCCCCCATGAAAACGGCAAGGGGCGGCCGCGGCTCCTCCTTTTGCGGCAGGGCACGGAGAAAGGCAAAGCGCTCCCCCGCGCGCACCGCGTACAGGTGGTCGGGCACGGCATAGGAAAAGTCCCCGCCTCGACGGAGCAGGCGCAGGATCGCCGCCACGTGGGTATGCTCTATGGCCACCGTAGCGGCCTTTGGCGAGCGGGCGGCCTCGTAAAGACGGCGGATCACGCGGCGCAGGATCGCCTCGGGAAGAAGGAGCAGCTCCGCAGCGCTGACATCTTCCCCACTCCCCAGCCGTGCCATGGCCTCCTCGGCCCTCTCCTCAAGATAAAGCACGTCGGGAAGGAGGGCCTCACTCATGCGGAGGACCGCCGCCTCAGCATTCGGATTCACGCGCTCAAGGCGCGAAAGGATCTCATGGCGGAGGTAATTGCGCGTGTAGGCCGTGTCGGCATTGGTGGCATCCACCGCGTAGGCGATGCCCTCCGCGGCCAACGCCTCTCGGATCTCCCCCGCCGTAAGGCAAAGCAAGGGGCGGACAAGGTGCCCCCTTTGCGGGCGGATCCCCACAAGGGCCGTAGCACCGCCCCCGCGAAGAAGGTGGTGAAGAACGGTCTCAAGGTGATCTGTCGCGTTATGAGCCGTGGCGAGGGTAGAAAGCTCTCGATGACAGGAAAGCTCATCCTCAAGGGCGGCATAGCGCAAACGGCGCGCTGCCTCCTCGGTCCCCTCCCCCGTTTCGTCAGCCGCGGCGCGGACGTTGATCCTCACCGCGCGGAAGGGCACGGAAAGAGAGCGGCAGGCGCCCTCGCAAAGGGCTTCATCGGCATCGCTGTCCGCGCCGCGCAGACCGTGGTTCACGTGCAGGGCACAAAGCGGGAAGCCATGCTCACGCGCCAGGGCGGCAAGGCAATGGAGAAGAAAGAGCGAATCGGCTCCACCGGAAAGCGCAAGGAGCGTTCCGCGGGAAAGGTGGGGAAAAAGACCTTCCTCGGTGACGTACGCCACAAAGCGCCGATAGGCACTTTGAAACAGTGTTCCCCTCTCTTCCGGCGCCGTCATGCAGGAGGAGCATCTCCCATCGACTTTTCAATGGAATAAAAGCGGGTATAGGCCTTATCGAAGTGCATCGGTACGGTACCGACACCGCCGTGGCGGTTCTTGGCGATGATGACCTCCATCTTGCTGGCATCGGTCTCTGCCACCTGCCCGTCCTTCTCCTCGGTGCCGTAATAGTCGTCACGGTAAAGGAAGAGGATGATGTCGGCATCCTGCTCAATGGCACCCGAATCGCGCAGGTCACTGAGCATCGGGCGCTTGGAGCCGCGGCCCTTGGACTCGGGATTACGCGAAAGCTGGGCGCAGCAAACGATCGGCACGCCAAGCTCCTTGGCCATCAGCTTGAGGTTACGGGAAATATCCGACACCTCCTGCACGCGGCTATCGGTGTTCTTGCCGCTCTGCATCAGCTGGAGGTAGTCGACCACCACAAGGCCGAGGTTCTTCACGCGGCGGAGCTTGGCCTTCATATCGGTGACGGTGATCTGCGTGGTATCGTCAAGAAGGATCTCGCAGGCGGAAAGCTCCGCGGCGGCATCGGCAAGGCGCACCCAGTCATCGGGGGAAAGGTTGCCGCGGCGCAACGTGGTGCTGTCCACGCGCGCCTCGCTGGCCAGCAT
>JAFQWT010000049.1 GCA_017407375.1 Clostridia bacterium | reverse complement strand
GTGCGTTACTGTGTGCTTGACCACGCCTGCGAGCGTTTTTCCCGCTCCTTTGCCGATCAATGCGGCGCCTGGTGCCGTGCGCACGGCATCAAGCTGACAGGGCATATGATGTACGAGCCCACGCTCCTTTCGCAGACCACCGCCGTGGGCGAGGCCATGCGTGCCTACCGCAGCTTTGACATCCCCGGTATCGACATGCTTTGCGACCGTATGGAGATCAATACGGCAAAGCAGGCGCAGTCCGCCGTGCATCAGTACGGAAAAGAGGGGCTCCTCAGCGAGCTTTACGGCGTTACGGGCTGGGAGTTCGACTTCCGCGGCCATAAATTCCAGGGAGACTGGCAGGCGGCGCTGGGCGTTTCCGTCCGTGTGCCTCACCTTTCCTGGTTCAGTATGCGCGGCTCTGCCAAGAGAGACTATCCCGCCTCGATCTCCTATCAGTCGGCCTGGTACCGCGAATATAAGTACATTGAGGACCATTTCGCCCGTGTCAACACCGCCATGACGAGGGGGACCCCCGCCGTCAACGTGGCGGTCCTCCACCCCATTGAGAGCTACTGGCTGGCCTACGGTCCCGAGGATAAGACCGCCGCCCGCCGTGAGCAGCTGGAAAACGCCTTCTCAAGCGTTACCGACTGGCTCCTGCGCGGCTGCATCGACTTTGATTTTCTGAATGAATCCGAGCTTCCGCGGCTCTATCGGAATACCGAGGACACCTGCCTTGCGGTAGGGGCGATGACCTACCGCGCCGTGGTGGTTCCTCCTGTGGAAACGCTCCGCTCCTCCACGGTAAGGATCCTTACCGAGTTCAAAAAGCGTGGTGGCAAGGTCATCTTCCTCGGCCCCGCCCCGGACCTTGTCGATGCTGAGGAAAGCAAGGGGGCGCACAACCTGTTTGCGCTCTCCACCAAGGTGGAGTTCACGTCGCTTGCCCTTCTTGACGCCCTTGGCGACGAGCGAGAGCTTGAGATCGTAAAGACATCGGGCGCCGCCTGCCACGACCTTATGTACTCCAAGCGCCGTGACACCGATGGGGAATGGGTGTTCATTGCCCATCTTTCCCGCCTTTGGGAGAATCCCAACGATCTTGAGGAGTGTCTTCCCATCTATATCCGCTTCAAGGGTCACGTAAAGCCCACGCTTTACGACACCCTGACGGGAAAGATTCACGAGGTATCCTATACTCAAAAGGGGGATTACACCGAGGTGGAATGCGGCGTTTACCCGTATGACACGCTTCTGTTTAAGCTGGAGAAGGGAAGTGCCCCTGCGCTTTCTCTTCCCGCGCAGCCGCGGTACGTTGCCAAGCGCATTGACGTTAAGGAGCGCGTCCCCTTTACACTGAGTGAGGACAACGTCCTTGTCCTCGATATGCCCGAATGGTCGGAGGACGGCGTCACCTACCAACCGCGCGAGGAAATGCTGCGCATTGACCTTGCCCTCCGTAAAAAATACGGTTACCCCCAGGCCAACGGTACCGACGTGCAGCCCTGGGTCATTGGTGAGGTCCGCGCCGACAAGGTCGTAAGTCTCCGCTTCCGCTTCCAAAGTGACGTGGCGGTGGCCTGCCGCCTTGCCTATGAGAATGCGCTCTCGGTGACCCTGAACGGCACGGCGGTCCCCGTGACCGAAAACGGCTATTTTGCCGACAAGAGCATCCGCACGATGCCCCTGCCTCCGTTGAAAAAGGGGAAAAACGAGCTCATTATCACAGCCCCGCTCGGAAAGCGGACCAGCCTTGAAAACTACTTCCTTCTCGGTGCCTTTGGCGTTTCGGTCGACGGCACGGTGGCCAAGGTGACCGCCCTACCGCGCACCATCGCCTTTGGTCGCATCACCGATAAGGGCCTGCCGTTTTACGGCGCGGCCGTCACCTACCGTATCCCCTTTACCCTTGAAAGAGCGGCGGACATCCGCCTGAAGCTTGGGCGCTATGAGGGGGCGTTGGTCACCGCGGCGTTTGACGGGGGAGAGGCGGAAAAGATCGTGTTC
>JAFQWT010000048.1 GCA_017407375.1 Clostridia bacterium | reverse complement strand
GGGGGGCCCGCCAGCGCCGCGCCCGACCATGGGGCGGTGAACAGGCTAAATCCCCTCGCCTTTTCTGTCGCCGCCCCGCGACCGAGTCCCCAGAGGGCCTTCTCTCACCCTTGCGGTGTCCGTTTTTTGTTTTTTATGGTGCACCTCCGAGGGGCTCGAATAGGAGCGGAAGTGAATGGCGGTCCGGGGGACCGCCAGAGCCGCGACCGACCAAGGGGCGGAGAAAAGGCGAAATCCCCTCGCCTTTTCTGTCGCCGCCCCGCGACCGAGTCCCCAGAGGGCCTTCTCTCACCCTTGCGGTGTCCGTTTTTTGTTTTTCATGGTGCACCCGAGGGGCTCGAATAGGCGCCTTTTTCCCTTTTTAATTAAAAAAGCGCTCCCGTGGGAGCGCTTTTTTCTCAGTTGGCGGCGAAGATGACGTCGGTGTCACCAATGGAGTAAAGCAAGAGGCAGTTGCCGTTGATCTTGCCGTTGGCCTTGGCCTTATCGTAGGCGCTGGTATCCTTGACGCCGTCCTCCTCCTCGATGAGATCGTCCTTCAGCTCAAAGGACGAGGAATAGCAGGCGATGAGGGCATAGGGAACAACGCCCCTATAGACCGCGATAAAGCTTTGATCGTCCATATCGTCGATCTGCTCCGCGGTGTAGCCGAGGAGCGTGAAGAATGCCTTGACCTTATCATTCGATGCCAGAGTAACGGTGACGTCATAGCCCGCCTCGGTATAGGCCTCAACGAGCGAATCTCTCTTGTTACAGCCAACGAGCGAAAGGAGCAACAGGACAGCCACAAGGCAAACGGCGGTAAGCTTCGTAATTTTTTTCATGTTCTATTCCTTCTTTCTTTTTTGTTCCGCTGTGCGGTTCCTATCTCTATTATAGAGAATAATTCTCAATAAGTCAATAGGTTTTTTAAAATTTTTCCTGTTTTTTGGTTTTTTCACTCCACGAGCAGGTAACCAACACCCGAGAGGGTCTCGGGGTCGGCGGGAAAGCGCTCCTCCTCACCGAGGCGGTTGGAGGCCGTAAGGGCGGCCACGGTGGTGTGGTAGCGCTCGCCGACCGACCAAAGACTGTCGCCCTCCTCGGGGTAGACCACCGTGATGCTGCTCTCGCGGGTGGGGTAGGGGGTGTCGGTCAGAGGGCGCACGCCCTCCACCACGGTAAGGGGGGTGGGGGCGTAGGCCGTGAGCGCGAGGGAAAGCTCGGTATCGGTGGCGTAGCCCGTGTCCTCGATTCGGGCGCGGGAGGAGACGGCATTGACGCAGCACTCGTAGCGCACGTCGCTCCCCGCGGGGACCGAAAGCTCGCTCTCAATACGGAAGGGGTGGACGTACTCCACCGAGAAGCAGGGCACCTCGGTATCCTCGCCCGTCGGCACGCCCGAAAGGAGCAGGCCGAGCTTGACGTCACCGAGGACCACGGCACGGCCGCCCTCGGCGATCACCTTACGCACGGTGGCGGTGGGAGCCACGTCAAGGACCGTGGCGGCGCGCTCCTCTCCGACGGCGGCGGTGCTGCCACTGACGGTATAGGAGCCGACGGCCGAGCCGAGCGAGCGCTCCACGGTGTGGGTGCGGGTGGTAAGCTCGGTGGGGCAGGCGGTGGAATAGAGCCCGAGGAGCGGCGTGCTTTCGGTATTTTTGATAATGCGCACCTCACACTCCACGGCACCGTCAAGCTCCAGGCGCGTGCCGCCCTCCCCGTCCGAGGTGGCGCGCACCGAGAGGGTGGTCGGGCGACCGACGACCAGGGGAACGTCCCCCGCCGCCGCGCCCTCAAGCGACAGCTCCCTCTCCACGGGGATGCGCGAGGAAAATCCGAGGGGGGCGCCCTCCCGCCCGAGGGCCACCACGCGGACGTTGGCATACCCGCGCAGGGTAACGGCGCCGTCCGCGGCGCGGCATTCGGTGGGCTGGAAGCTGCCGTCACAAAAGAGGGGGCGCACCTCATCGGGGGTGAGACCCGCGACGCTAAGCGAATCGTAGATCGCCATCTCCCCCGTTTCGGCGGTGAGGGTCCTGCGGTGGAGGACGGGGCGGGAGAGGCACTCGTAGCCCGCGGTATCGGGGGGCGTGAGCTCGGTCCTCTCCACAAGGTGCGGGCGGCACCGCAGGGTGGAGCGGAGGTGGATCCTGCGCGGCCCGCCGAGGCGGCAGACGGTGGACTCCACCTCAATATCGGCGGTGGCGGCGGCGGGGGCACCCATCCCGCCGAGGCGGCAGGTGACGGTGTAATCCCCGTTCAGCGAGACCGCCGAGAGGTGGCCCTCCCCGTCGGTATAGACAACGGTATAGGCGACAATGCCCGAGAACTCACAGCGGCCGTCCTCCACGTACCGCCCCGAGGGAATGGCGCGGGCATCGATCCTTAGGAGCTTGCGGACCTCGGGCATGTAGTCGGGGAGGGTATGCTCCACCCCCGCCTCCGCGGTGATCGCCTCACGGCAGCCGTCACTCTCGATGCTGCCGCCAAAACGCGTGGTTTCCTTCTGTTCCATGCTTGTTTTCTCCTTTGCACTCGGCATCTGCCGTCATTCTTGCTACCACTGTATGCAGGGAGAGGGGAAAGTATGAGGGGAGAGGAAAATTTTCTTCTTGCGTTATATAATAGAATATGATATAATGTCCTTGTTATACATTACCGTAAGGAGTATTTCCATGAAGAAAAGATTTCTTTCGCTTCTGCTCACCCTCAGTCTTCTGCTGGCGGGGGCGGCGCCCCTCTCTGTCCTGGCCGAGGGCACGGATCCTGTGGTGTACCCCGAGATTGACGAGAGCGAATACAACAAGCTCTACGTTCAGGACGGCCTCTTCTTTGCGGCCGACTTTTTCCGCCTGAACGAGCATTGGGGGGAGGAGCTTCCCGCCATGCCCACCGTCCCCATCAGCTGGGATAACTACGAATACAAGACGTACATAAGAGTCTTTTACGATGCCAACGGCAACGGCACGGAGGACAGTGGGGAAACGCATTACGTGGTGGAGCTTTGGAACGACGCGAACGGCGACGGCCAACGTGACGATGACGAGCTGACCCGCGCTGTGGAGTTCTTCACGGATGAAAACGAGAACGGCAAGCGTGACGAGGGCGAGGTCGTCTATAAGACCGAGGCGTGGACCGACGCCGATGCGGACGGCATCCGTGATAAGGACGAGGCCGTGTATACCGAGGTCAGCGTGACCGACGTCAACGGCAACGGCGAGGTGGACGACGACGAGCTGGTCTTTTGCCAGTCGTCGACCTTTGTCGATCTCACCAAGATAGAAAACCGCGTGGTGATGGACGGCGAGACCCCAAAGGGGTGGACGCCCGCCTTCTCGGCGGCGATCAAGTCCTACCGCGGTATGATGGAGAAGATCTTCTCGGACTTCACCTACAAGGCCACCGTAAGGATCGACGAGGAGGACGGCGAGGAGTACTCCTCCTACCTCACCATCGGCCTTTCTTCGTTTGGCGATAAGAACTACCAGGACCAGACGGGGGAGAAGCAAGCGACCACCTTCACCTTTCAGAACGGTTTTATCCGCATCGGCTACCAGACCGCCAACTGCATGGTGCGCGTTTCCAATATCCCGTACGAGGGACTCCTGACGGCCGACCTTGTGGTCGCCCAGCCGACGCCCCTCGAGCAGCACATCTTTACGCTCCGTGACTCGGCCCTCCGCCTCAGCGCGAACGCCGCGGGCGTGAGGTTCACCTCGGTGGCCGACTACGGCAACGGTAGTTCTACCTCCTGCGCGCTCCCCGGAGCGACGCTGACCGTTCCGCAGGGCAAGCCCTTTGCCATGACGATCCAGCAGGACCGCACGGTGAATGCCGAGGCAGGCACCGCGGCGCTTCTGACCTCGGCGTGGTCGAATAACCTCACCCTCGCCAAGGACGTCCCGACCACCGACAAGAACACGGGCATCAACGGCGTTTGCATCGTTGGAAACTTCGCCACGGCGGGCATCGAGAGCGATTTCTATGCCTTCCGCTTCTATGACCGTTCCCTGACGGCCGCCGAGCGCCGCCAGAACCACATGGCCGACCTTTGCAAGTATTTCCGCATTGACATTTCGGAGATGGTCAACCTCACGGAGAACGAGATCGCCTTTATCGCGCAGGGGGCCGTGCAGGACCTTGACTTTACCAGCTCCCGTGAGGAGATCGCCGCCGCGATCGCCGAGCGTGTTAAGTTTTTGCTGGACGACTCCTTCCTCGGCGAGGGCGAGGCACGCGATGCCTTCCGTGCTGCCGTGGTAGCGGGTAAGATCGACGCCAACGAGGTGCGCGCCCTCGGCGCTACCCACCAGGCCGAGGTGTACGCCGCCTTTGCCGCCTGCCCCGAGGGGGCGAGCGACGAGGAGCTGCAGGCCGCCGTGGACGCGGCGGTGGATGCGATCCTTCTGCGGGATTATGCAACCTACCCCGAGCGTGAGCCCGTCCTTTCGGCCACGGCCTTCTTTGAGGGGAAGGACCTCTCGCCCGCGGCCGAGCGCTTTTACTCCATTGCCAAAAACGCGAATGCCGACCTTGCCGCGCTCCGTGACGTTGACGAGGTCATTCTTGAGCATCTTTACGAGTCCTTTGCCGACGTGGATGCCGAGCTTCCCTCGCTTCAGCCCATCCTTCAAAAGCGGCTCGAGGAAACGCTGGCCGACTACCGGGTGCGCTACCTTGGCGAGGCCCTGGCCGATGAGCTTTTGAGCTTTGTCGGCTACCAGATTACCGTGACGGGTGAGCTGGGGGCGCGGGCGCTCTACACGGTGGACACCGCCGTCCTCACACAGCTGGAGGAGGCGGGCTATACCGTGCATTTCGGGGCGCTCTTCCACAACTCGGGCAATGCCGCCGCCCTGAAGGTCGAAAAGGTGGACGGTAACTACGCTCCCACCGTGCGCGGCTCTCAGCTGGCCGCCGCCTACAAGACGGGGGGGTACCTGACGGACGAGGCGCTGTACGGCGGCACCTACAACGGGGCACCCTGCTTTGCCTACGAGCGCATGACCGACAACGCCGCCGAGCGCCTGATGTTCTCTGCCTACGTGGCGCTCGAGCACGAGGACTGGGAAACGCCCATCCATTACGAGCTCCCCGAGCGGGAGAGCTTCACCACCACGCCGACGCTCACAAACCTTGCCAAGCACTACAAGAACAAGCTGGGCGTGGCCTTCCCCAATATGCAAAAGCTGGTGGCCTCGGGCAAGGACACCGTCACCAAGACCTCGCTGTATCTTGACGGCATGAACCTCACCGAGTACCGCGTGGTGCTGGAGGAGGAGCATGAGGCCATGGCCGAGAAGTACCTTGCCGCCGTTAAAGCGGCAACGGGCGTGACCGTCCGCTCGGTGGAGGCCGAGGCGATCCCCGCGGGGGACACGATGCTCCTGCGCTTTGTCAAGGGCACGAAAAACGCCTTTACCACGGCCGCCGACGGCAGTCTGGTCTTTACCTACAACGCCACCGCCGAGGCAGGTGCCGCCGCCCTTGGCGCCGCATTTGCCGACGTTGTGGAGCTTTCCGAGGAGGGCGAGACCCTGAAGGTCGCCATCTGCTTTATGAAGCTGGGGGCATCTCTTTCGGCCCCCGCCGCGAAATAATCTCTTGACAAACGTCCCCACTTTATGTAAAATAAGCTTGCTACCCTAAAAATACTTCTTCAGGAGAAAACTTATGGAAAAGCTAACGCGCAAATTCGGCCTTGTCACCGCCATTTGCATGGTGGTCGGCACGGTCATCGGCTCGGGCGTCTTCTTCAAGGCGCAAAACGTCCTCACGGCCACGGGCGGCAATATGCCCCTTGGCATTGCGGCGTGGGCCATCACCGGTCTTATCATGATCATCTGCTCGGCGCAGTTTGCCGTGATGGCGACCAAGTACGAGAAGGTCAGCGGCGTTGTCGACTACGCCGAGGCCACCTGCGGCAGGGGCTACGGCTATTATCTTGCCTGGTTCATGGTCACGATCTACTACCCCGCTATGACCTCGGTGCTTGCCTGGGTCTCGGCACGCTACTTCGGCGTAATGTTCGGCTGGTCGCTCGTCAGTCCCCAGGTCATGGCGCTTGCGGGCTTCTTCCTTGTCGCCTCCTACGCCATCAACGCCCTCTCGCCGAAGGTGGCGGGTAAGTTCCAGGTCAGCGCCACCGTCATCAAGCTCATTCCCATCACGCTGATGGCCATCGTCGGTACGATCGTGGGTGCCTTCCGCGGTACCCTCGGTGAGAACTTCACCACCGTGGTCGGTGAGGCCGTGGGCGGCGTTGGCGGCGGTCTGTTTGCCGCCGTGGTGGCAACCGTCTTTGCCTACGAGGGCTGGATCGTGGCGACCTCGATCAACGCCGAGCTGAAGAACCCGAAGAAGAACCTGCCTCTTGCACTGGTCATCGGTGCGGCGATCGTTGTGGCGGCGTATATCCTTTATTATATCGGCGTGGCGGGCGGCGCCTCCACCGAGGTGCTGATCCAAGAGGGCGCCACCACGGCCTTCTCGAACGTTTTCGGTAAGGTGGGCGGCACCTTCCTCAACATTTGCATCGTCATCTCCTGCCTTGGCACGCTCAACGGCCTGATGGTGGGTGCCACGCGCGGTATGTACGCCATTGCCTCCCGTAACGAGGGCCTCGCCCCCAAGACCTTCCGCCAGATCGACAAGGCCACCAACGTGGCGCACAACTCCTCGATCTTCGGCCTTTTCGTGTGTGCGGCCTGGCTCCTCTACTTCTACGGGGCCAACCTGGCTCCCGACCTCTGGTTCGGGCTTTTCAACTTTGACTCGTCCGAGCTTCCCATCGTCACCATCTACGCCTTCTATATCCCGATGTTCATTCTGTGGATGAAGAAGGAAAAGGACCTCCCCGTCTTCAAGAGATTCGTTCTCCCCTCCTTTGCCATTCTCGCCTGTGCCTTCATGGTGTTTGCCGCCGTCTGGGCGCACGGCGTTACTCCCCTCCGGAGCTCGGACAGCTTCACCTTCCCCGTCCTTTTCTACCTCATCATCTTTGCGGTCGTTACGCTTGTCGGCTTCCTCTTCTCGGATACCTTCAAGTATAAGATCCTCAAAAAGGCACGCCCCGCGGCAGAGCCCGCCGAGGAGACCGAGGAATAAAGAAAAAAGAAAAGGCCTCACCGAGGCCTTTTCTTTTCATTTACCCGCAAGAGAGTCCATGATCCTCTTGTTGAACTCCGCCGCCGTATTGTAGCCCATCTTCTTCTGGCGGTTGTTCATGGCGGCCACCTCAATGATGATGGAGAGGTTGCGCCCGGGGCGGACGGGAATGGTCATAGAGGGGATCGAGATACCGAGGATCTCGGTGCGCTCCTCGTCAATGCCGAGGCGGTCGTACATTTTCCCCTGCACCCACGGCTCAAGGTTGACGATGAGGTCGATCTTCTCGGAGTTTTTGACGGCGCCCATACCGAAAAGGCGGCGCACGTCCACAACACCGATGCCACGCAGCTCCACGTAATGGCGGATGATCTCGGGCGCCTGGCCGACCAGGGTCTTGGCCGACACGCGCTTGATCTCCACGGCATCGTCCGCGATCAGGCGGTGGCCGCGCTTGACAAGCTCAATGGCCGTCTCACTCTTACCGACGCCGCTGTCACCAAGGAGCAGAACGCCCTCACCGTACACCTCCACAAGAACGCCGTGGCGGGTCAGGCGCGGGGCCAGCTGCAGGTTCAAAAAGGCAATGAGGGCAGCCATAAACTCACTGGTGCGCTCCTCGGTCAGAAGGACGGGAACGCCGTGGCGCTCGGCCAGGGCCAGCCCCTCCGCATCCAGCGCAAGGCCGGAGGTGATGACCACGGCCACGGGGTGGGTGGCAAAATACTCGTCAAGGCAGGCGTAGCGGTGGGCCGATTCCATGCGGTTGAGATAGTTCATCTCGCTCTTACCGAAGATCTGCACACGCTCGGCCTCATAATAATCGTAAAAGGAGGCCAGCTGAAGCCCCGGGCGGTTGATGCGCGGCACCGAAAGCAGGATCTCCTCCGCGGGCCTTGGCAGATACGCCGCGCGAAGGCCCAGCTCCTTGACGGTGTCGGCCAGCGATATGGTGTATCCTTCCTCGCTCTGAAACGCTTCCATAGGTTTGTCTCCTTTTTTGTTATTCTTCCCCCTAAGTATAGCATATCGCCGCTCACTTTGCAAGAAAAAAGTGCAATACGGCACGCTTCCTTGATTTATTCATATAAAATTAACAAAAACATGGTATAATGTTGGTACGTATAAATACCGCGCCTCGCGCGGAATATCTATATACGGAAGGAACTCTTATGAAACACCGCCGTAACCAAGCAATGGCTCTCCTTTTGGCCCTTTGCCTGATCCTTGTGTCCCTCACCGCCTGCGGGGACGGCTATTACAAGCCCGTGGACTCCACGGAGCTTGAGGCAACGCCCGTCTTTACCCTGGGGGAGGACACGGTAAATTACGAGATGCTCTATACCTTTTTCCACAACCGCTGTGAGAACATCCCCTCCTTCTCCGCTGCCTATTTTACGGGCGAGGAGGGAGACGAGCGCTTCCGTGAGGTCATGGACGCTGCCATCCGCGAGATCGCCTCGGTCTATGCGATGCTCACGCTTTGCCGTGAGGTGGAGATCGACCCCTACAGCGAAGAGATGGACACCGCGGTGAACGAGGTGATCAAAACCAGTGTGGACGGCGGCACCTTTGGCGAATACGAGATCCGCGGCTTTGACTCCTACAAGGACTACTTGGCGTATCTTCGCCGTGAGTTCCACATGAACGACGCCGTCAACCGCCTGATGATGCGGTACGCCGAGTGCGAGGAGGCGCTCTCCGACTATTACGCCGAGAGCTACGCCTACACCGAGGCCGACGTGCGGAGCTTTTTTGAGAGCGAGGACTGCCTCCGCATCCTTTGGGTGAGCCGCTTTGAAAATTCGGGGGGGCTCGGCCGTAGCGAGAATCTCGCACTGATGGAATCGGCACGGCAGAAGCTCCGCGGCACCGACCCCTATAAGGCCCTGCAATATTCGCTGGAGCCGACCACCGACTTCCATATTGGCCGCCACACGCTCGACAGGGCCTATTACGGCAAGCTGATCGATGCGGCGTACGCCCTGCCGACGGGCGGCGTCAGCGAGGTCATGGACCTTGGCTCGGAGGGGTTATTTGTCCTGCGCCGTATGGATAAGCAGTCCGCCTCCTTCTCCTCGCGCTACGAGGAGCTGGCCAAGGTCTACCTTGGCGAGGTGATGTACGGCAGGATCGAGGAGATCGCCGCCGAGCTTATGGAAGGTATTGTTTACACCGAATTCTTTTCTACGCTGACAGCAGCGGATATTTTAGGAGAAGCATGACACAAGCATCCTATTCCTTTTTGAGCGGCGCCCCGCTGGCCGGGGACAAGGGCCGCACCCTCCCCACGGAGGACACCACCTGGGACGCCCGCGTGGCGGCCGATGCCACCTTCCCCCTGACGGCGGAGGAGCAGGAGGCGGACGCGCTGGCCGCCCTGATCCTTGACGATCTGGCCTCGGCCTCCGAGCGGGAGCGGGAAAAGCACGTGACGGCGCACTTCCCCTCGCTTTACCGCATGATGCGGGAATACGCCGCCGAGTATCCCGCCCTCACCTTCCGTGAGGCCACCCTCCCTGCCGAGCTTGAGACCGTGGCGGTCTCGGCCTACGCGCTCCTTTTCTGCTTTGGGGCCGTGGCTCACGCCGCCGACAGCGCCGCTCACCCCGTGACCGTCTCGTATCGTGCCGAGGATGAGAGCGTGTGCCTTTCCCTCACGGTCGGGCGCTCGGAGACCACGGGTGTGGCCTTTGCCCTCTCGCCCCATCGCGTGGACGTTTTGAAAAAGATAGCAGCGCTGTCGGGCTTTTCCATGGAGCTTACAAAGGACGGCGGGGCAACGGTCGCCTTTCTTCTCCCCTGCCGCCGGCCCGAGGTCATCACCACCGCGGCCACCTCGTCTCCCTGGCTGCGCCGCGCCTTTTTCCTTCCCCGTTATTATTTTTACTGACCGTTTGTGGCAGAATGCCTCCTTGGCAATTCTGCCACTTTCTTTTGCCCGCCGTGGCACATAAATGCCGTTTTCCGCGTACAAATTAATTGAGAAATCACGAAAGGCGGCACGCATACCATGAAGCTACTGAAACAACTTTCCTCCTGCGGCGCCCTCCTTCTGCTTCTCTCGCTTTTACTTATAGCGGGGGTGGCGCGGGTGGCGGACGCGTATATACCGAGCGCGGTCTCGGTCTTCCGGGGCGAGGAGCCCTCCGTTCCCGCAGGCATCACCCTCTGTCCCGAGGGCGAGGGCGAGAGCCGGGGAGCGGTCACGACCCAAACGGCCACGGCGCGCCTCTTTGGCGTTTTACCCGTCAAGCGGGTGAAGATCCAAAGCTACGAGGCAAGGGAGCTTTGCCCCGGGGGCGGCGTGTTCGGCCTCCGCATCCGCCTTGGCGGAGCGATGGTCACCTCCCTCACCGCCGTTGGGGGGCAGGACGGGCGGGAGCACCGCCCGGGGCGCGAGGCAGGCCTCCTCTGCGGCGACCTCATCACCGCGGTGGACGGCGCGAGGATCACCACGGCCGAGGAGCTATCGCGCGCTGTGGCCGCCTCGGAGGGGAGGGCGCTCTCCCTGACCGTCAAGCGGGGGGAGAGGACCCAAACGCTCTCGCTCACTCCCGTCTTTTCGGTGGCGGCAGGTGCCTACCGCGCGGGGCTGTTTGTCAAGGACCAGGCAGCGGGCATCGGGACGGTGACCTTCATCGACCCCGAGACGGGGGCGTTTGGTGGCCTTGGTCACGGCGTTTACGACAGCGAGACCGCCGCCCTCCTGCCGATCGAGCGTGGGGCGGTGACCGGCGTTGCGCTCAGCGGGGTGGTGGCGGGCGTGCCCGGCACCCCGGGGGAGCTGCGCGGCCACCTGACGGACGAAAAAACGGGGACCCTGCTCTCCAACACCGACTGCGGCGTGTTCGGCATTTTGGCCGCGGAGGCGCCCGCCTCGGAGCCCATTCCCATCGGCCTTTCCTCCTCCGTACACGTGGGGGCGGCCAGCATCCGCTGCACCCTCTCGGACGGGGTGTGCGAGGAATACGGCATTGAGATCACCGAGATCCGCAAGGACGGCGGCAGCACCAAAAGCTTTTGCATCCGCGTGACCGATGCGCGCCTCCTCGAAAGGACGGGCGGCATCGTTCAGGGGATGAGCGGTAGCCCGATCCTCCAGGACGGGAAGCTCATCGGCGCCGTCACCCACGTGATGATCTCGGACCCGACGGCGGGGTACGGGATCTTCATTGAGAATATGCTCTCGGTAGCCGAGGAGGCAAGGCGGGCGGCGTAAGCAAGAGCGGCAATAGAAAAGGCACCCCGTGGGGTGCCTTTTCGGTTATGCCGTGCCAAGGGCTCACGGAGCAGAAATCGAGAAGAAATTGGCGGTCTTGCTCCGAAGGCGCATGAGCATACGTCGAGTGGGCAAGAGCGGCAATAGAAAAGGCACCCCGTGGGGTGCCT
>JAFQWT010000047.1 GCA_017407375.1 Clostridia bacterium | reverse complement strand
GTGGACCCTGCCCTCCAACAACGCGCTGTGCGTGAACCCCGAGTACACCTACTGCCGCGTGAAGGCGGCGGACGGCTATACCTATTACATGGCAAAGCCCCTGCTTGACACCGTCCTCGGCCCGCTTTCCAAGGACGGCGCCCCCGCCTACGAGATCCTTGACACCATGAAGGGCAAGGAGCTTGAGGGCCGCGAGTACGAGCCGCTTTACGACGGCGCCGCCGCCATTGCCAAGGCGCAAAAGAAGCGCGCGCATTACGTCCTTTGCGACGGCTACGTTTCGATGTCCGACGGTACGGGCATCGTGCATATCGCCCCCGCGTTCGGTGACGATGACTCCCGCATTGGCCGCAATTACGGCCTTCCCTTCATCCAGCTGGTCGATGCCCGCGGTGAGATGAAGGAGGGCGCCCCCGCGGCGGGGAAATTCGTCAAGGATGCCGACCCCGTCATCCTTACCGACCTTGACGGGCGCGGTCTCCTCTTCTCGGCGCCGAAGTTTGAGCACGAGTACCCCTTCTGCTGGCGCTGTAACACCCCCCTCATCTACTACGCGCAGGACACGTGGTTCATTAAGATGAGCGAGGTGCGGGAGGAGCTGATCGCCAACAATAAGACGGTCAACTGGATCCCCGCCACCATTGGCGAGGGGCGCTTTGGCGACTGGCTGAAGAACGTGCAGGACTGGGGCCTTTCGCGCAACCGCTATTGGGGCACGCCGCTCAACATCTGGACGTGTGAGTGCGGGCACCTTATCTCGGTCGGCTCGCGGGAGGAGCTGCGTAAGCTCGCCAAGAACTGCCCCGAGGGCGTGGAGCTTCACCGCCCCTACATCGATGATGTTATCATTGAGTGCCCGCACTGCCACCGCGAGATGCGCCGCACCCCCGAGGTCATCGACTGCTGGTTCGACTCGGGCGCTATGCCCTTTGCCCAGTGGCATTACCCCTTTGAGAACAAGGATATCTTCGAGGAGAACTTCCCCGCCGACTTTATCAGTGAGGCCATCGACCAAACGCGCGGCTGGTTCTATTCGCTGATGGCGATCTCCACCCTCATCTTCCACAAGGCCCCCTACAAGAACGTCATCGTGCTTGGCCACGTGCTGGACAAGGACGGACAGAAGATGTCGAAGTCCAAGGGCAACGCCGCCGACCCGATGGAGGAGCTTTCCAAGTACGGCGCCGACGCCATCCGCTGGTACTTCTACTCGAACAGCGCGCCGTGGCTCCCCAACAAGTACCACGAGGGCGCGGTGCTGGAGGGGCGCAACAAGATGATGGGCACGCTCTGGAACACCTACGCCTTCTACGTGCTGTACGCCAACATCGACGGCTTTGACGCCACCAAGCACACCCTTTCGGACCTTCCCCTCACGGTCATGGACCGCTGGATCCTCTCGCGTCTCTATTCCACGGTCGGTGAGGTCGACCGCCGCCTGGCCGCTTACGAGATCCCCGAAACGGCGCGCGCCCTGCAGGAGCTTGTCAACGACCTCTCCAACTGGTACGTCCGCCGCGGGCGTGAGCGCTTCTGGGCGAAGGGCATGGAGGCCGACAAGGTGGCCGCCTACCAGACGCTCCACACCTGCCTTGTGACGCTTTCTAAGCTCACAGCGCCCATGCTCCCCTTCCTCTCCGAGGACATCTACCGCAACCTGGTCGCCACGCAGGACCCCTCGGCGCCCGAGAGCGTGCATCTTTGCGACTTCCCTGAGGTTTTGACAAGTTTTGTTGACAAAGACCTTGAAAAGGCCATGGACGCGGTGCTTTCCGTGGTCACGCTGGGCCGCGCGGCGCGCGCCTCGGCGGGGGTGAAGAACCGCCAGCCCCTTGGCACGATGTTCGTACAGGGGGTCGAGATGAGCGAGGAGTACCTTGACATCATCCGTGACGAGCTGAACGTGAAGGAGGTCTCCTTCACCGACTCGGTGCGCGATTTCACGACCTACACCTTCCGCCCGCAGCTCCGTACCGTGGGGCCGAAGTACGGTAAGCACCTCGGCTTTATCAAGTCGGCCCTTTCGGCGCTTGACGGCAACGCCGCCTACGATACCTTAAAGGCCGAGGGGGCGCTCACCTTCGAGAATGCGGGGGAGGAGCTCCGCCTTACCGAGGAGGACCTGCTCATCGATATGGTGAAGGCCGAGGGCTTTGAGTCGGCCGCCGACCACGGTGTGACCGTGGTGCTGGACACCCGCCTCACCGAGGCCCTCATCGAGGAGGGGTACGTCCGCGAGCTCGTCAGCAAGATCCAAACGATGCGTAAGGAGAGCGGGTTCCTTGTGACCGACCACATCGCGCTGGGTGTGTCGGGCAGTGAGACCGTCCTTGCCATCCTTAAAAAGAACGCCGAGGAGATCGGCGCCGCCACCCTGACCGACACCCTCCTCCCCGCCGCCGAGGACGGCGGGCGTGAGTGGAAGCTCGGCGATGAGAGCGTGACCGTTTCGGTCCGCCGCCTGTAAGAAAGGAAACGACCATGAACGAAAAGATCCTTGCCACCGTGGGTGGCCTTGCCGTGACCGAGGCCGACCTTGCCGCTATGATGCAGGCGCTTGGCCCGCGTGCCGAGCGCTACAACACCGCCGAGGGGCGCCGCGCCCTCGTTGAGGAGCTGGTCGCACAGAAGCTCTTCCTTCTCGACGCCCAGAAGAACCTTCTTGAGGCCGAGGCCGAGTTCCAGGCCCAGCTGAAGCGCGCCAAGGAGTCGCTGCTCACCGAGTACGCCATCCGCAAGGCGATCGCGAAAGCCGACGTCAAGGAGGAGGAGGTCCGCGCCTTCTACGACGAGAACACCGATAAATTCACGCAGGGTGAGACGGTCAACGCCTCGCACATCCTCGTCGAGACCGAGGAGGAGGCGGCCCGCATCGCCGCCGAGCTCGCCGCCGGTGACAAGACCTTTGAGGAGGCCGCCACCGCGTACTCCTCCTGCCCCTCGAAGGAGGCGGGCGGCAACCTTGGCGAGTTTGGCCGCGGCCAGATGGTGCCCGAGTTTGAGGAGGCCGCCTTCTCGATGGAGGTCGGCACCGTGTCCGCCCCCGTCAAGACCCAGTTCGGCTATCACCTCATCCGCCTGAACGCGAAAAACGAGCCGAAGCCCGTCTCCTACAACGAGGCGCGCGAGTCGATCTATCAGAAGCTTATCGCCGATAAGCGCGAGGCCGCCTACCGCAGCCGCGTCAACCAGCTGAAGATCCTCTTCCCCGTCGACATCCGCTGAGCCCATGCGTATCGGCGAATTTACCGACGTCTTTCCCCCCGAGCTTGACGGGGTGGGGACGGTCGTTAAGAACTACGTCACCGAGCTTTGCCGCACGGGAGACGAGGCCTATTACATCGCGCCAAGAAACGACGACCCCCTCGGAAAACGGCCCTTCCCCTGCCTCTTTTTCCGCGGCTTCCGTCTGCCCGGCGAGCCCTACCGTGTGGGCGTGCCCTCGATGGACCCCGCCTTTAAGAAGCAGGTCGATGCCTTAGCGCTGGATGCCGTTCACGCCCATTCCCCCTTTGGGGCGGGGCGGGCGGCGCGCCGCGTGGCCAAAAAGCGCGGCCTTCCCCTCATTGCCACCTTCCATTCGAAGTATTATGACGACTTCCTCGCCAAGACCCACTCCAAGCTCCTTGCCAAGCTTGGCACGCGCATCGTGGTGAAGTTCTACGAATCGTGCGACGAGGTGTGGGCCGTCAACAACGCAACGGCCGAGGTCCTGCGCTCCTACGGCTACCGTGGGCCCCTGCGCGTCATGCCGAACGGCACCGACCCCTGGACCCCCGAGGGCACGGCGGACGAGATGCTTTCCGAGCTTTTCGGTCACAGCGAGGGACCGCTTTTCCTCTTTGTCGGTCAGCACCACTGGAAAAAGAACATAAGGACGATCTTGGAGGCGCTGGCCCTTTACGGCAAGGACGGCCGCCCCTTCCGCGCGGCGTTTGTCGGCCAGGGACCCGACCGTGACGCCATCGTGGCCCATGCCGAGGCGCTGGGGCTGACGCCCAACGTCCGCTTCCTCGGTCATATGGCCGACCGCGAGTCTCTGCTTGAGCTCTACGCCGCCGCCGACCTTTTCCTGTTCCCCTCGATCTACGATAACGCCCCGATGGTCGTCCGTGAGGCGGCCGTCGCCGGTACCCCCTCGGTGCTGGTGCGCGGCTCGTGTGCCGCCGAGGGCACCGTGGACGGCGACAACGCCTACCACTGTGAGAACTCCCCCGAGTCTCTCTTTGAGGTCATGACCGCCGCCCTCCCCACCGCCCGCAAGGTCGGTGAGCGCGCCCGCGCCACCATCCCCCAGCCGTGGAAAACGATCATCGCCGAGGCCAGAGCGCGCTATATCTCGCTCGCCGAGGAGAAGAAAAGTAAATGAAAAAAGGAGCCAACGGCTCCTTTTTCTTTTCCCCTCGGCGGGGGTGGCTGTCGCCCGAGATTCCGCTCGGTTGAGAAGGTATAAAGGGCTCCCCCTTGGGGGGAGCTGGCGCGGAACGCGACTGAGAGGGCATCTCCACTCCCGCCGACCTTTTTCCGCCGAAAATCGACACAGGCGGCTGCGGTTTATGCCAGGAGCCGCTGCTCCTGAGCGTGGGGGTCTTGTGGAGAAACCGTGGATCGCGCCCCGAAGCCGTATTGACATACGGCGAGTGGAAGCGAGCTGCGGTTTATGCCAAGAGCCGCCGCTCCTGAGCGTGGGGGTCTTGTGGAGAAACCGTGGATCGCGCCCCGAAGCCGTATTGACATACGGCGAGTGGAAGCGAGCTGCGGTTTATGCCAAGAGCCGCCGCTCAGAGACGTTTCGGTTTTCCCGAGAAAATAAGCGCCGCGAGATACCCGAAAACGATGGCCGCGGCGGTTCCCCCTGCGGCGGCACGGAGGCCGCCCGTGAGAGCGCCGAGGAGCCCCTCGGTGGCGACGGCCTCACGGACGCCAACGGCCACGTTGCCGCCAAATCCAAGGAGGGGCACCGTGATGCCGCAGCCCAGCACCTCACGGAGGGGCTCGTAAAGACCAAGGGCGCCAAGGGCGACCCCCGCCGTGACGTACAGCACCAGCACCCGCGCGGGGGTGAGGCGGGTGAGGTCAAGGAGGAGCTGCGCGATAACGCACACCCCTCCGCCCGCGAGAAATACCCACAAATAGGAAAGAAAACTTTGCATTTTGCCTTATACCTCCTGCCCTGTAGCTTCGATGCGGACAAGATGAGCCACGCCCGCAATGGCGCCGCCCTGCTGAAGCTCCCCGGGGTTCATCAGTGCCCCCGTGCCCACGGCCAGCATACGCGTAAGCTCCCCCCGCTCAAGGCGCGGGAGGAACACGGCGGCAAGGAGTGAGGCAATGCACCCACAGCCGCTGGCGCCGCCGTGGACGTCCTTCTCCTCCCCATAGAAAAGGCAGCCACCGTCCTCGTGCACACCGTCAAGCGTGGGGAGGGGCTCCGAGAGGAGAGTGCGGAGGAGAACGCTCCCCTCGTGGCCGAGGTCGCCCGTCAGGATGAGGTCAAAGTCCTCGGGGCGCTCGCCGCTCTCGCGGAAGTAGGCAAGGAGGGTGTCGGCGGCGGCGGGCGCCATGGCCGCGCCCATATTGGCGGCATCGGTGATGCCCGCATCGCAAATGCGCCCGGGGAGAAAGGCCGTGACCGCCACGCGCCCCTGCCTCCCCAGCACCGCGGCCCCCGCGGCCGTCGCCGTCCACTGCGCGGTGGGGGTGCGCTGGCTGCCGTACTCAAGGGGCGTGCGGAATTGCCGCTCGGCGGCGGCATTGTGCGAGGAGGAGAGGGCGGCCGCCGACGGGAGCGTGGGGGCGGCCGTCAGGGCGAGAGCGGCAAGACCCATCCCCTCGACCATCGTGGAGCAGGCACCGAAAAGACCGAGGAAGGGCGTCGGCAGGCCCGAAAGCCCCTGCGAGGAGGCCACGCACTGGTTCTGGAGGTCGCCCGCAAACAAAAGCCCGAGCTCCGCGGGGCTGAGCCCCGCCCGACCGAGCGCAAAGGAGAGCGCCATGCGCGCCATCTCGCCCTCGGCCTGCTCAAAGGAGGGCATACCGAAGCGGTCGTCCTCCGCCGTGAGGTCAAAGCACTCGCCAAACGGGCCGCGGCGCTCCTCGTAACCCCCCACGGCGCCCGTGCCGCAAACGTAAACGGGGGGAAAGCGCAAAAGGCGGCTCATGCCAACCACCCGAAAAGCGAAAGCAGCGTGCCGTACACCGCACCGCCGAGGATCGCATAAAGAAGCACGGGCCCTGCCACCGTAAAGATCTTGGCGCCAACGCCAAGGATGGCGCCCTCGCTTTTGGCATCCAGGGCGGGGGAGACCACGGCGTTGGCAAACCCCGTCACGGGGACGAGGGTGCCCGCCCCCGCCACGCGGGCCAAATCGTCAAAGATCCCGAGCGCCGAGGTAAGCGCCGAGAGAAAGATGAGCGTGACCGTCACCAGGGTGGCGGCGGTCTTCTCCTCCGCCCCAAGGAGGAGGTAGACCCCCGTGAGCGCCTCCCCGAAAAGGCAGATGCCCCCGCCAACGAGAAAGGCGGCCAGGCAATTCCGAAGGACGGGAGAGCGCCCCGCGCGGCGCTCGGCAAGGCGTTTATATTCGTTTCTGTTCATAAAAACGGCTCCTTTGGTTTTCTTTGAGTATGCCACGCCACGCGCGCGTTTATTCCCCCTTGCATTTTTCCTCGCTTCGTGTAGAATATAGAGTGTGGGAGATCCACGACAATAGAAAGGAGCACTTTTATGAAATCCAACGAAACCATCCGCGCCGAAGCGCGCGCCCGCCTTGGCGGTAATCTCTTTGGCGAGACCTGGCTCTACGCCCTTTGCCTCTCGCTCGGGGTCTCGCTCGTCCTCAGCATTGCCTCGTCCTTCTTTATTGGGATCGTGCTGTTCGGCCCTGCCGCCTTCTCGCTTGCGTACATCTACCTCGGCCTTGTCCGCGGCAAGGATAAGATCGACTTCACCGACGTCACCCAGGGCTTCCTCAACGGGCAGTTTGTGCGCTCGTTCCTCCTCTGGCTCCTCCAGAACGTCTTCCTTATGCTGTGGTCGCTGCTCCTTGTGGTGCCCGGCATCATCAAGTCGTACTCCTACCGCCTTTCCATGTACATCGCGGCCGACCGCCCCGAGCTCTCGCCCACCGAGTGCATCACCGAGAGCCGCCGCATGATGAACGGCCACAAGTGGCAGGCCTTCTGCCTTGATTTCACCATGTTCCTCTGGACGCTCGTCGGCTCCTGCGCCTGCGGCATCGGTACCCTTTGGGTCACGCCCTATTGGGAGGCCTCCAACGCCGCCTTCTACGAGGCCGTGAAGGGCTCCCTTGAGCCCGCCGCCATCGAGGCCGAGGCCGAGTAAGGGTAGCGTAGTGTCCTCGGGGACACCACGCATCGATATTCGCCTGCGGCGATCGATATGCACTTCGCACGAGAAAAAAGGCGAATATCTTATCGAAACCGACCGCAAGGGCGGTTATATCGAATTTGCCGCAAGGCAAATATATCGAGCTGAGCGTAGCGAAGCATATCGACAAATGGACGGATCGCCTTTGTGCCCACAAAGGCAGCGCTTGCGAAGCAAAGCAAAGCAAAAAGGACAGAGAGTGCAAAAGGCATTCTCTGTCCTTTTTCATTCGTGGAGCTTAAGGCCGATACTCCGCAATGTCCTCAATGCTGCAGCCGAGCGCGGCACAAAGCTTATCGAGCGTTTTGGTCTCCACGTTGTCGTTGGCGCGGAGGCGGCGCACGGTCTTACTGTCGATTCCGCAAACCTCACGGAGCTTGTACGTGGACACGCCCTTTTCTTTCATTGTTTCCCACAGCTTATCAAATACGATCATTATAAACCCTCCATACTTGACATTTATTATTATGGGGATTATAATCTAACTTGTTAAGGGGATATAATCCCCATGAATAAAAGGGGGTGGTTTTGTGGAGTTATGGCAAGTCCTTCTGAAAAATGCAACCGAAGAGCGTGAGGGGGAAGGAGGTGTGGAGATCGACACGGAAAAGCTTTTTGAAAAAGAGTGTTACAAGGTGCTGGAACGGATAAGGGCCATATTGAACAATGACAGCTTAACCGATAGTGAGTGTTTTGAAAAAATTGAAAGCGTTGTATGCCTGTTTGAAGAAATTGGAAGCGACGGTGGATCGAGACACGATTTTGGTTGAAAAAGAAAGGATAACAAAAAGGACAGAGTGCGCTCTGTCCTTTTTCTTTTGGGGGGCGGCGGTCCCCCTGAAAGTTCTCTTTTCCCGCGGGGGCAGAGAAAATGACTTGAAAAATTCACGAATTTGGTATATACTTAATATAGAAACATACCTTGGGGGCAACGCTATGAAATGTACGTATGAAAAAGGCACCGTGATCACGACCTCTCCGCTGCTGGGCAACGGAGACCTTTTCTGCGCGATGGACTGCGAGGGCGGGATCCTTCCCACCCTGCCGATGCCTGCCTCCCTGCCGCCCGCGGGGCTTTACCGCCTGAGTGAGAAAGCGCCGAGCGGGGCGCCCCGCCTCCTTCTGCATCTGCGCCCCCTGCTCCTTTCCCGCGGTAAGCCCCTTGGCAAGCCGCTCTCCTTCTCGGCGGAGCTTTCGACCCACGAGGGGGTGCTCACCTCCGTGGCGCATTACGCGCGCGGGGTCACGGTGGAAACGCGGGCCTGCGTTTTTCATGACCGCCCGCTTCTCATGATCTCCAAGCGCCTGCTCTCGCGCGGGGAGGTCACGCTTGGCTATGAGCTCACCCTGCCGAAGGACTCCCCCTACACCCTCGCGCCTGAGGGGCCGCTGCTGGTCGGAGAACGGCCGACGGAGGGGGGAAACGAGGGGCTTTGCTTCTTTACCTCCCACCCCGTCCGCGCCCAGCTGTCCCGTGAGGGCGGGCGCCTTCTCGGCTCGTTTAAAAAGGGAACCACCGTTACCTTCTTCCTCACGCTGGCAGAGGGGGACGGCACCCGCAAGGGGCTGCTCGGCGCGCTTTCCCAAACGCGTGGTTTTGTTTACAATACGGGGGAAGCCCGCCTCTTTTCCATCCACGCCTCCTCCTTTTTGGGTGGCAATGACCGCCCCCACCTCACGCCCGACGACACGGC
Organism: Clostridia bacterium; assembly: GCA_017407375.1. GTDB lineage: Bacteria > Bacillota > Clostridia > Oscillospirales > CAG-272 > UBA1740. Next base: position 382 of record JAFQWT010000047.1, on the reverse strand, counting down.
CCTTGCCCGCGTGGCGGATGGCTCGCTCTACCTTCTCCGCCTGCTTGGGGGGAGCGCCATGCTGCGCGCTGACCACCCCTTTGCCCCCTACGGCACGGCACCGACCGTCTCGCTCCGTATCCTCAATTCGCTTCTGGCTATGGGGCGGTTTGCGGAGGCCCGCCGCGTGGCCATGACGCTCTCCTCGCTTCTTCCCGCGGCGGAGGCCCGCTTTGGCGGCATGGGTGCGCCGATGGCGCGCTACCCCTATTACGCCGATGCCGAGGGGCGCGAGTGCCTGCCCGATGACGTCCGCCGCGGGCGCGTGGTGCAAACGGCGGCGGCGGTCCTTGCGATGTCCTTTTACTACGGCTACACGAAGGACGCGGCCTTCCGCTCCGCG
>JAFQWT010000046.1 GCA_017407375.1 Clostridia bacterium | reverse complement strand
TCACCTTTGCGGAGCTGGTCTACAACGGCCAGTGGTTCACCCCCCTGCGTGAGGCGCTCTCCGCCTTCGTTGACAAGACCCAGGAGAAGGTCACGGGCAAGGTCCGCCTCAAGCTCTACAAGGGCAACATGATCAACGCGGGCGTGTGGAGCGATTACTCGCTGTACAGCGAGGAGATCGCCACCTTCGGTGAGAGCGATTACAACCAGAAGGATTCCGAGGGCTTTATCAACCTTTACGGCCTTCCCATCAAGGTGCAGGCCATGGTGGACGCGAAGAACGCGAAGAAAAATAAGTAAGAAAAATGCAAGGTGCCGTCCAAGGAGGCCAACGCCTCGGGGCGGCTACCTTTCGTGTAAGGAGACACCGTTTATGGCTAAAATGTGGGCGGGGAGAACCACCGCCGAGACCGATACGCTGGCGGACGAATTCAATTCCTCGATCGCCGTTGACGGGCGCATGTACCGTGAGGATATCACGGGCAGCATGGCCCACGCCGCGATGCTTTCTAAGTGCGGCATCCTCACGGAGGAGGAGGGCGACACCCTTATCGCAGGGCTTTCCGAGATCCTTGCCGACCTTGACGAGGGCCGCCTTGCGATCGACCCGACGGCCGAGGACATCCATATGTTTGTGGAGGCCGTGCTGACCGAGCGGCTTGGTGAGGTCGGCAAAAAGCTGCACACGGCGCGCAGCCGCAACGACCAGGTGGCGCTCGACTTCCGCATGCACCTGCGCGGTGAGTGCGAGGCGATCACCGAGGCCGTCCTTTCTCTGGTGGCGGCTCTGACCGACCGCGCCGAGGCCGAGGCCGAGACCGTGATGCCCGGCTACACCCACCTGCAGCGCGCCCAGCCGATCACCCTCGGCCACCACCTGATGGCCTACGCCTATATGCTCCTGCGCGACGCCGACCGTCTCTCGGACTGCCGCCGCCGCATGAACCTCTCCCCCATCGGCTCCTGCGCTCTTGCGGGCACCACCTACCCGACCGACCGCCGCTTTGAGGCCGAGCGCCTCGGCTTTTCGGGCGTTGTCGAGAACAGTCTTGACGGCGTGTCCGACCGTGACTTTGCCGTGGAGCTCCTCTCGGCGCTCTCGCTCCTTATGGTGCATCTTTCCCGCTTTGCCGAGGAGCTGATCCTCTGGTCGAGCTGGGAGTTCAAGTTCATTGAGCTCTCGGATGCCTACACCACGGGCTCCTCGATCATGCCGCAAAAGAAAAACCCCGATATGGCCGAGCTCGTCCGCGGCAAGACCGGCCGCGTGTTCGGCGATCTTATGGCGCTGCTCACCACCCTCAAGGGTCTGCCGCTGGCCTACAACAAGGACATGCAGGAGGACAAGGAGGGCGTGTTTGACGCCGTCGATACCGTCAAGATGTGCCTTAGCATCATGACCCCCATGGTCACCACCATGAGGACCCTGCCCGCCAATATGAAAAAGGCGGCCGAGGGCGGCTTCATCGGCGCCACCGACCTTGCCGACTACCTCGTCGGTAAGGGCCTGCCCTTCCGCTCCGCCTACAAGATCGCGGGTGGGCTTGTTGCCACCTGCATCCGGACGAACCAAACGCTTGAGTCCCTGCCCCTTTCGGTCTACCGTGAGCATTGCGACCTCATTGACGAGGGCGTGTACGCCGCGGTCGACCTTCTCACCTGCGTTTGCCGCCGCACCTCGCTTGGCGGCACCTCGCCCGAGTCGGTGCGCGCGCAGGTCGCCTCGGTAAAGGAGAAGCTCAGAAAATGACAAAGGTATTCATTGACGGCTCGGCGGGCACCACGGGCCTTCGCATCTATGAGCGCCTCGCCGCACGCCGCGACCTCACCCTCCTTACGCTGGAGGACGAGCGCCGCAAGGACCCCTCGGCGCGCCGTGAGGCCCTCTTGGAGGCCGATGTGGCCTTCCTCTGCCTTCCCGACGATGCCGCGCGGGAGTCGGTCGCCCTCCTTGGGGACGCGGACACCGTGGTGATCGACACCTCGACCGCCCATCGGACGGCCGCGGGCTGGACCTACGGCTTTCCCGAGCTTGTGGGGCGTGAGGCGGTCGCCGCCTCCCGCCGCATCGCCAACCCCGGCTGCCACGCCTCGGGCGCTATTGCGCTCATTGCGCCCCTTGTCCGTGCGGGGCTTCTCTCGCCGGCGGCGCGCCTTTCGCTCTTTTCGCTCACGGGCTATTCGGGCGGCGGCAAAAAAATGATCGCCGATTACGAGGCCGAGGGGCGGGACCCCCTGCTTTCGGCCCCCCGCGCGTACGGCCTTTCGCAGGGTCACAAGCACCTGCCCGAGATCCTTTCGATGTGCGGCCTTAAGGAAACGCCCGTCTTCGTGCCGATCGTGGCACCCTACTATGCGGCATGGAGGTCACGCTCCCCCTGCACGGCGCCGACCTTGGCGTTGGCATCGGGGCGGTGCGCGAGTGCCTCCGCGCCGCCTACCCCCAAGGGTCGGGCCTTGTCAGCTACTGTGACGCCGAGGAGGGCGGCTTCCTTTCGGCGGCGGCGCTCTTTGGCCGTGACGATATGCAGGTCGCCGTCTTCGGTAACGATGAGCGCATGACGCTCGTCTCTCGCTTTGACAACCTTGGCAAGGGCGCCTCGGGCGCTGCCATTCAGAATATGAACATCGCCCTCGGCGTGGCCGAGGACACGGGACTTATCATTGGAGGAAACTGATATGCTGAAGCTGATAAGCGGCGGCGTGACCGCCGCCCTCGGATTTACCGCCTCGGGCGTGCACTGCGGCATCCGCCACAACCGCACCAAGAAGGACCTTTCGCTCATCGTTTCGGAGCAGCGTGCCGCGGCCGCCGCCGTGTATACGACAAACCTTGTGAAGGGCGCGCCCCTCACCGTGACCAAGCGGCACCTGGAGGACGGGTACGCCTCGGCCCTCATCTGCAACAGCGGTAACGCCAACACCTGCAACGCGGGTGGCGTGGAGCTGGCTGAGGAGATGTGCGCCCTCACGGGGGCGGCGCTCGGCCTTCCCGCCGCGGACGTTCTGGTCGCCTCCACGGGCGTCATCGGTCAGCCCCTGCCCCTGGAGCCCATCAAGGCGGGCATCCCCGCGCTGGTCGCCGCCCTCTCGCCCGAGGGCAGCACCGACGCCGCCGAGGGCATTATGACCACCGACCTTGCCAAAAAGGAGGTCGCCGTGGAGTTCACCGTGGGCGGCAAGACCTGCCACCTTGGCGGTATCGCCAAGGGCAGCGGCATGATCCACCCGAACATGGCCACCATGCTCGTCTTCCTGACGACCGATGCCGCCATTGCCCCCGCCATGCTGAAAAAGGCGCTCTCGACCGACGTCGCCGCGACCTTCAACATGATCTCGATCGACGGTGACACCTCGACAAACGATATGGTCGTGGTGATGGCCAACGGCATGGCGGGCAACGCCGAGATCACAAAGGAGGGCGCCGACTTTGCCGCCTTTATGCAGGCCCTCAACACCGTCACCACCCACCTCTGCCGCACGATCGCGGGGGATGGAGAGGGAGCCACCAAGCTCCTTGAGTGCCGCGTTTCGGGCGCCGCCGATGAGGCGACCGCCAAGGCCTGCGCCAAGAGCGTCGTCTGCTCCAGTCTTCTGAAGGCCGCCATGTTCGGCGCCGATGCCAACTGGGGCCGCGTGCTTTGCGCCCTCGGCTATGCGGGCGCCGCCATTGACGTTGACCGCGTCGGCGTCTCCTTCCGCTCCCCGAAGGGGACGGTGGAGGTCTGCCGTAACGGCGCGGGCGTTCCCTTCTCGGAGGAGGAGGCCAAAAAGATCCTCCTCGAAAAGGAGATCGAGATCCTCGTCACGCTCGGTATGGGCGATGCCGAGGCGACCGCGTGGGGCTGTGACCTCACCTACGATTACGTAAAGATCAACGGTGATTACCGTACCTGAGGTGACGTATGTACGAAGAAGTATCGAATGCCG
>JAFQWT010000045.1 GCA_017407375.1 Clostridia bacterium | reverse complement strand
GAGATCGCCGCGCGGAAGGCCTCCCCGCAAAAGCCCACCCTCCCGAAGCCGAGCGACCACGAGATCGAGACGCAGGTGACAAGGATCATTCACGAGATCGGGATCCCCGCGCACATCAAGGGCTACCAATACCTGCGTACGGCCATCATCATGACGATCAACGATAACGAGATCATCAATTCGGTCACCAAGGTCCTCTACCCCTCGGTGGCCAAGCGCTATCAAACGACCACCAGCCGCGTGGAGCGTGCCATCCGCCACGCCATCGAGGTGGCCTGGGACCGCGGCGACATCGATACCCTCAATTCCTATTTCGGCTACACCATCCAAAACAACCGCGGTAAGCCCACCAACTCCGAGTTTATTGCCATGATCGCCGATAATATGCGCCTCAAATACAAGCTCTACTAAAAAGCAAGGCCCTTGGGCCTTGCTTTTACTTTATCCGAGAAAATTCCGCTCCGTCACCGAGGAAGATGATATCCCCCTGCTTGTCGGTGCGCCAGACCGTAACGCCCGCATTCCGCAAACGGAGCAGCGTGGCGGCGTGCGGATGCCCGTAGGCATTTCCCGCCCCGCAGGAGATGACGGCGTGCGTAGGAGCCACAGCGGAAAGAAACGCCTCGGAGAGCGAGGTCTCAGCGCCGTGGTGCCCCACCTTGAGAAGGTCAGCCGAGAGCGCCTCCCGTGGGTAGCGCCCAAGGATCTCGGCCTCGGCAAGGGCGGTGGCATCCCCCGTGAGGAGGATGGCCGTCTCTTGAAAGACCACCCGTAAAACGATGCTGTGATCGTTCAAGTCGCCATACCCCCGCCGCTCGGGCGAGAGGATCTCCAGCGTAAGGTCGCCGTAGGTAAGCGTGCGGTCGGCATACGCCTCCAAAAGGCGAGTATCGCCCCTCTCCAGCGTATCCAAAAGGCGGGAAAAGACCTCCCCCTCCGCCACGGCATACGGCATCAGGCACTCGTCCACCTCCAGCGCCTCAAGGACGGCGCTCGCCCCACCGATGTGGTCGGTGTGCGGGTGCGTAAGCACGAGGCAGTCCAGCCGCGTGACTCCCTGCCGCCGCAGGGTGGAAAGGACGGTATCCGTCACGTCCTCATCGGCCTCGCCCGTGTCCACAAGGATCGCCGTATCGGCAGTACGGATGAGGATGCAGTCTCCCTCTCCAACGTCAAGGAAGTAGACACAGATCTTCCCCTTTTCCACCGTGATGGCGCCCCTCTGACAGGAAAAGAGCGCCGCCAGAAGAAAAAGCGCCAGAATAAGTAAGGAGAGGTGGCGCCTCATATCACGAAAGATCCCTTCGGCCAAGGAGGGCGCGGTTCAGCGTGACCTCGTCGGTGTACTCTAAGTTGCCACCCACGGGAACACCGTAGGCCAAGCGCGATACCTTCACGTCATAGGAGGACAGGACGCGGACAAGGTACATGGCCGTGGCCTCCCCCTCCACGTCGGGATCGGTGGCCACGATGACCTCCTTCACCTCTCCCTCGGCCACACGGTCGATAAGGCCGCGGATGCGGAGCGCATCGGGCGTGATACCG
>JAFQWT010000044.1 GCA_017407375.1 Clostridia bacterium | reverse complement strand
TCGTAGGTCTCGGGGTCCATAAAGTAGTAGAGGTCACCGTCGTTATAGAGGTATTCCATCTCGCGGCGCTCAATGTACGCACCCTCAAACTTATCGGTGGGGTTAAAGGTCTTTTCGATGACGGCACCGTTGATGACGTCCTTCAGCTTGGTGCGGACAAACGCCGCGCCCTTGCCGGGCTTCACGTGCTGAAACTCAAGAACCTGAACGACCTTGCCCTCCATCTCAAAGGTAACGCCGTTTTTAAAATCGCCTGCAATTACAACTTCCATCTTGCACCTATTTCCCAGCGGGCTACTTTTATTTGTGAAGGCCTCCTCTTCCCCGCTGTGAAAAGGGCCCCGTTACCGCCTTGGCGGTTGTCATACACATCTATTGTATAACAAATTTGACATTTTTGCAATAGGTAACTGAGAAAAATATCATATTTTATAAAAAAACATTGCTCAAAACAGCTCAATGAGCTCGGTCGTTGAAGCCGTAAAGACGTCAAAGCCGTTTTCGGTGACAACACCCATGTTTTCAATGCGGCATCCGCCGATCCCCGGCTGGTAAATGCCCGGCTCCGCCGTTACCACGTTCCCTGCCACCAGCGGAGAACGGACACGCGAGGAAAGGCGCGGTGCCTCATGCACCTCAAGACCCACCCCGTGCCCAAAGGAATGGCCAAAGAGCCCACGGTAGCCCTCCGCATCGATATGGGAGCGCGCGGCGCCGTCCACAAGGGTGGCGTCCACCCCTGCGGCAATGGCCTCCATCCCACGCCTTTGCGCCTCGAGAACTGTGGCGTACAGGCGCTTCATTTCCGCCGTGGCCTTCCCCAAAACGACCGTGCGCGTCATGTCCGAGGCATAGCCGTCCACCACCGCGCCAAAGTCCATGGTAAGAAAGCCGCGGGAGAGCGGCGTACGGGCGGGAACACCGTGAGGGAGCGAGGAGGAGGTGCCCGATACGGCAATGGTCGGAAAGGCGATACCGTCCGCGCCCGCGCGGCGCATAAAGAACTCCAGCTCCAGCGCGACCTCGACCTCGGTCATCTTGGGGGTAAGGGCCGAGAGAATATGGGAAAAGGCGGCATCCGTCAGGGCTTGGGCGCGGCGGACAGCGGCGATCTCCCCGCTGTCCTTGACCGCGCGCAGCGCCTCGATCCCCTCCCCGATTGGTATGGGGGTTATCCCCAAAAGATCGGTGAGGGTCTGATAATTAGCATGGGAAAGCGTCTTATCCTCCAGCCCCACGCGAGAGATCCCCTTTTCCGAAAAAAGCTCACGGAGGAATTCCGACTGCGAGGGCGGCGCGACAACGGTAAAGGCATCGCGGCAGCGGCGGGTGGCCTCCTCTTGATAGCGGAAGTCGGTGACCAGCCAGCTTTCCCCCTCCGTGATAACCACAAAGCCGTCCGAAAACGGAAAGCCCGTGGCATACCGCTGTGAGATCTCCGAGGTGAGCAGCAGCGCCTCGGCATCCAGGGATGAGAGAAGGGTGCAAAGCCCCTTTATGTGGTTCATACGCCCTCCTTGATCCTTTGGTAATAGGTCTTCATAGCCAAGGCATCCTCCGCCATGGTACCGTCCGATTCACAAATGATCGTGGGCATCACGCCAAGCTCGGCAATGGCCTCCATCAGGGGCCACGGCTCGGGCCCGTACACGGCGTCAGCAAAGGTGAGATGCTTCTTTTCCCCCGCGCCCGTGTACTCGATCTTTGAGAAATGAGCGTGAAGGTCGATGGCGGCACGGTCGCCAAGGGCGCAGGCAATGGCGTCAAACACGCGCATATAATCGTCCTTTGTCAAAAAGCCGCCGCTGCCGCATTCACGGGCGTTCAGGTGGCCAAAGTCTACGACGGGGGCAAGGCGCCCAGGGGCCATAGTGCAAAGCTCCAAAACCTCAGAAAGGGTGCCAAGCTGGTTCACCTTTCCCATGGTCTCAAGACCAATGGCGATGCCGTTATCGGGAATCGTCTCCAAAAGATGATACAGGGTATCCGCCGAAAGACGCATCCCCTCCTCGCGCGGCATTTTGGCAACCCCACCCATATGTACCACCACGGTACGCGCGCCCAAAAGCTCCGCCGCGGAAAGCGAGGTGGCAATGTAATCAATGCTCTTCATCCGCTTCTCTTCCTCGGCACTGCAAAGCGAAATGAAGTATGGTGCGTGCAGGGACATGGCAATACCGTGCTCCTTGGCGGCATCGCCGATCCTTTTGAGGGTAGCCGCCCCTGTTGAAAGGCCATTCCCCGCCTCAAACTCATAAGCATCCAGCCCGCGGGCGGCCAGCCACGCCGGTGCCTCCACCGTGGCCTTGTATCCCTCCTCGTAAAAGGAAAGACTGTTGCCACCGGGGCCAAACAAGGGAGAGCTCTTCATACCTTATACTCCTTACCTCGGCAAAAACGCACTTTTCTGCCGATTTTTCTTCTATATTATTATTGTAACACGCCACGCGCGTTATCGCAAGGAAAAAACTGAAAAAAACTAAAATATTTTTCCCGATTTCTCTTGACAAACCGCGCTTAATGTGTTATTATTATTAGGCGCTCGGATGTGCGG
>JAFQWT010000043.1 GCA_017407375.1 Clostridia bacterium | reverse complement strand
TATAGCTCAGTTGGTCAGAGCGCACGGTTCACATCCGTGAGGTCGAGGGTTCGAGCCCCCCTATTTCCACCAAGCAAAATAGCCGCCATTCAGGCGGCTTTTTTGCTTGGTGGAAATAGTAAGAACCCTTCTCCGCGCTTTACGCGGTGGGAGGGTTCGCATCCTGCGAGCTTGCCCGACGGGAGCTGGCTCACGGTCGGCGCGAGCGGGGATATTCACGCCATGCGTGACCGCCCCCCAAAGCCGCCATTCAGGCGGCTTTTTTGCTTGGTGGAAATCGATGCCGAGCCACACTCCGCGCTTTGCGCGGGGGGAGGGTTCGCATCCTGTGAGCTTGCCCGACGGGAGCTGGCTCGCGGGAGGCGCGAGCGGGGATATTCACGCCATGCGTGAACGCACCCCAAAGGCCGCCTTTTGAGGCGGTCTTTTTTTGGTGGAAATCGATGCCGAGCCACACGCCGCGCTAAGGCGAAATCTTGCGTTTCTTGCTGTATTTGGCTTTCGGAATGTCAGAAATTTACCAAATCGCCCTTTTTCTATTGAAAAAGAGGTTACACTTTGTTATAATGATAGACGAGAGAATAGGGGCATGTGCCCCGGAAAGCAGGTGAAAGAATGTTCATCAAAAGCGAAACCGTCATCTCGGATGCGGAGCTCCGCGAATATTTAAAGAAGTCCCTTGAGGGCAAGTCCTTAAAGAAGGTCCTGCTCCTCCCTCCCGATTACACCAGAATGTACTCGGGCGCGGGTAAGATCACCGCGTATTATTACGAAATGCTGAAGGACACCTGCGAGGTGGACGTGATGCCCGCCCTTGGCACGCACGTGCCGATGACCGAGGAGGAGTGCGAGACCTTCTTCCTTGGGAAGATCCCCTTTGAGCGTCTTTCGGAGCACAACTGGCGTACCGACGTTGTCAAGATCGGCGAGGTGCCCGGCTCCTTCGTCAGCGAGGTCTCCGACGGCCTTGTGGACACCCCCATCGACGTTGAGGTCAACAAGCGCATTATGGACCCCTCCTACGACCTGATCATTTCGGCCGGCCAAGTCGTCCCCCACGAGGTGGTGGGCATGGCCAACTACTCAAAAAACATCTTTGTCGGCTGTGGCGGCAGCAGCATGATCAACAGCTCACACATGCTGGGCGCCTTCTACGGGATGGAGCGCATCATGGGCCGCGACTTCTCCCCCGTGCGCCGCGTGTTTGACTACGCGCAGGACAACTTCTTAAAGGACGTTCCCCTGCTCTACGTTCTGACCGTCACCACCAACACGGGTGACGTCACCAACCTCCACGGGCTTTACATCGGCAACCGCCGTGAGCTTTTCGAGATGGCGGTGGCGCACAGCCAGGAGAAAAACCTCAACCACATGGACCGTCCGCTCAAGAAGGTCGTGGTGTACCTTGATCCGCGTGAGTTCAAGAGCACCTGGCTTGGTAACAAGGCCGTTTACCGCACCCGCATGGCCATTGCCGACGGCGGTGAGCTGATCATTCTGGCGCCCGGCGTCAAGATGTTCGGTGAGGACGCGGAAAACGACCGTCTGATCCGCAAATACGGCTACGTGGGCCGCGAGAACATTCTCCGCCTTGTCAAGGAGAACGCCGACCTCCAGGAAAACCAGTCGGTGGCGGCGCACCTCATTCACGGCTCCTCGGACGGGCGCTTTAAGATCACCTACTGCACGGAGCTGCTCACGGAGGACGAGGTCCGCGGGGCGGCGTTTGACTACGTTCCCTACGCCGAGATCGTCAAGAAGTACGATCCCACAAAGCTGACCGACGGCTTCCACACGGTCGACGGCGAGGAGATCTTCTATATCAGCAACCCCGCGCTCGGACTCTGGACGAGGGACTGACATGGATCGTCTGATCGACCTGCACACACACTCGACCTGCTCGGACGGCTCGATGACGCCGCGGGAGCTTGTGGCCCACGCCAAGGCCTCGGGCATGGCGGCGATCGCACTTTCCGACCATGACGGTGTCGCCGGTGTGCATGAGGCCGTGGCTGAGGGTGAGCGCCTCGGAGTTGAGGTCATCCCCGCCATTGAGCTTTCCGCGCGCTCGGCCACCGAGACGCATATCCTCGGCTATTTCATCGACCCCGACTCCCCCGCCATGGCGCTGGCCATGAAGAAGATCCGCGAGGTGCGCGAGGAGCGCTCCCGCGAGAATTGCCGCAAGCTTTGCGAGCTTGGCTTCCCCGTAACACTGGAGGAGGCCAAGGCGATCGCCGGCGGTGAGATCGTCTGCCGTGCGCATTACGCGCGCCTCCTTGTTGACAAGGGCTTTGTGGGGAGCGTTAAGGAGGCCTTTGACAAGTATCTCGCCAACGGGCGCCCCGCATACAGCGGCCTGCAGGCCCTGAGCGATGAGGAGGCCATTGACCTCATTCATCAGGCGGGCGGCATTGCCTTCCTGGCGCATCTGCACCTCATCCGCCTAAATGACGAGGAGCTCTTTGCCTTCTTAAAACGCCTGAAGGCGGCAGGCCTTGACGGCATTGAGGGGTATTACACCGAATACACTCCCGAAATGCAGGAGAAATTCAGGGCTATGGCCAGGGAGCTCTCGCTGGAGATCTCAGGCGGCACGGACTTCCACGCCGCAATGAAGCCGCACATCGCCATAGGGCGCGGCACGGGGGACCTCGAGATCCCCTACTCGGTACTCGAAAGACTAAAAATTTATTATAAAAACAAAAAGGAAGGTACACGCAAATGAAAAAATCCGACATTGGTCTGATCGGTCTTGCGGTCATGGGTGAGAACCTTGTGATCAACATGGAGAGCAAGGGCTTTACCGTCTCCGTCTTCAACCGTTCGACCGAAAAGGTCCAGAAGTTCGTCGAGGGACGTGCGAAGGGCAAGAACATCGTTGGCACCTACTCGCTTGAGGAGCTGGTGTCCACCCTGGAGAAGCCCCGCAAGGTCATGATGATGGTCAAGGCCGGCCAGGCCGTTGACGACATGATCGAGAAGCTCCTGCCTCTCCTTGAGGACGGCGACATCATCATCGACGGCGGTAACTCCCACTTTCCCGATACCGCCCGCCGCACCGCTTACGTTGAGAGCCAGGGCAAGCTCTACATCGGTACCGGTGTTTCCGGTGGCGAGGAGGGCGCTCTGAACGGCCCGAGCCTGATGCCCGGCGGCTCGCCCGCGGCTTGGCCGGCTGTGAAGCCGATCCTGCAGGCCATCTGCGCCAAGGTCGAGGACGGCGCTCCCTGCTGTGACTGGGTTGGCGAGAACGGCGCCGGCCACTTTGTCAAGATGGTCCACAACGGCATTGAGTACGGCGATATGCAGATGATCTGCGAGGCCTACCACCTGATGCGTGACCTGCTCGGCATGAGCGACGATGAGATGCACGAGGTCTTTGCCGATTGGAACACCAAGGAGCTGGACAGCTACCTCATCGAGATCACGAAGGATATCCTCGCTTACAAGGACACCGACGGCGAGCCGATCGTTGAGAAGATCCTCGACACGGCCGGCCAGAAGGGTACCGGTAAGTGGACCGGTATTGCCGCCCTTGACGAGGGCGTTCCGCTGACGCTCATCGGCGAGGCCGTGTTTGCCAGATGCCTCAGCGCCATGAAGGACGAGCGCGTGGCCGCCTCCCGTGTGCTTGCGGGTCCGAAGCCCGTGTTCCAGGGCGACAAGGCCGCCTTCATCAACGATCTGAAGGACGCTCTGTTCGCCGCGAAGATCGTTTCCTACGCTCAGGGCTACACCCTGATGCGTTCGGCCGCCAAGACCTACGGTTGGAACCTCAACTACGGTGGCATTGCCCTGATGTGGAGAGGCGGCTGCATTATCCGCAGCGTGTTCCTCGGTAAGATCAAGGAGGCCTTTGATGCGAATCCCGAGCTTCCCAACCTCCTGCTCGATCCCTACTTCAAGGACGTCATCGAGAAGGCCCAGGCCGGCTGGAGACGCGTTTGCGCCGCCGCCATCTCGAACGGCATTCCTATGCCCGCCATGACCTCCGCCCTCTGCTACTTTGACGGCTACCGCTCCGAGCGTCTGCCTGCCAACCTGCTCCAGGCGCAGCGCGACTACTTCGGCGCCCACACCTACGAGCGCATCGATGCTCCCCGCGGCCAGTTCTTCCACACCAACTGGACGGGTAAGGGCGGCGACACCGCGGCTTCCCAGTATTCCATTTAATTTTGGAGGAAATAAAAATGAAGCTCAGAGAAAATTACAAGTACGCTCTTGTGGTCCCCACCAGCATGGGCGTCCGCATCTGCCCGCCGGACGGCCAGCCCGTTTACGCCTCCGAGACCTTCCGTATGCAGGTCACGAGTGCCGAGACCAATGTGGCCTCGATCTCGTCCTACCTCGGTCTTCCCACTCACGTTCTGACGGCCTTTGTTAAGGACAGCCCCATTGCCAAGATGATCAAGCACAACCTCCTTGGCCGTGGCATGACCTTTGAGGGTCCCGAGGTTGAGCAGGGCGGCCCCTGGGGCTACCGCCATCAGTTCAACATCGCCGACTCCGGCTACGGTGCCCGCGGTCCCCGTGTGCAGAACGACCGTGCCGGCGAGGTCGGCCGTACCCTCTCGGTCAAGGATTTTGACCTCGATCGCCTCTTCGGCGAGGAGGGCGTTGGTGTCCTTCACCTTTCGGGTCTGATCGGTGCTCTCTCGCCCGAGACCAGCCAGTTCTGCCTGGAGCTTGCCCGCGCCGCCAAGAAGCACGGCACGCTCATCGCCTTTGACCTGAACCACCGCGCCTCCTTCTGGAAGGGCCGCGAGCAGGAGCTGCACGACATCTTCACCGAGATCGCCTCGGTCGCTGATATCCTCGTCGGTAACGAGGAGGACTTCCAGCTCTGCCTCGGCATCGAGGGCCCTGAGGCCGGCGGTAAGGACCTCGGCTCCAAGATCGAGTCCTTCAAGGCCATGATCAACTGCGTGAGAGAAAAGTTCCCGAACGCCAGCGTGTTCGGCACCACGCTCCGCCAGGTCATCAACGTTAACCGTCACCTCTGGGGTGCGATCCTCTGGAGCGACAACGAGTGGCACATCGCCGAGCCCCGCGAGATTACCGTTCTCGACCGCATCGGCGGCGGCGACGGCTTTGTCGGCGGTCTTCTCTACTCCATCATCAAGGGTTGGGACGCCGAGCGTCAGCTCCAGTTTGCCTGGGCCAGCGGCGCGCTTGCGACCACCTTCCTGACCGACTACGCTCAGCCCGCGGACGAAGAGCAGATCTTCAGCATCTGGGGCGGCAACGCTCGCGTCAAGAGATAACAAAAAAAGCAGACCTCTGCGGAGGTCTGCTTTTTATTTTTTGCTTTATTTTCAAATTATTTTGCAAAAAGGGCTTGCAAAACATCGGCGTGTGTGATATACTAAACTACGGTTTTCAAAAACCGTGTATGCAGAGGTATCGAAGCGGTCATAACGGGGCTGACTCGAAATCAGTTTGTGGGAAACCACACGAGGGTTCGAATCCCTCCCTCTGCGCCAAAGCAAGACGGGACGCCCAACGGCGTTCCGTTTTTGCTTTAGTGGCATTGGTCAGGACGAACGCAGCTCGCGCAATGAGCGAGGGGCGACACGGCGTGGCGCACACGCGCCAGCTCCTCCCTGCTTTTTGATTACGTACGAAAGGACATTCTATGAAAAAAATTCCGCGCTCCTCGGAGCTTTTGTGGCTGTTTGGCGTTCTTTTTGTGGCGCTGGGCGTTTCGCTTTGCGGGAAGGCCGATCTTGGCGTTTCCATGATCGCGGCCCCGGCGTTTATTGTAAGCGAGGCACTCGCTTCCCTTTCGTCCTTTTTCAGCGTGGGAGTGACCGAGTACCTGATCCAGGGATTGCTTCTTGTGATCCTGTGCCTGGTTCTGCGCCGCTTTGATCCGCGCTTTCTTTACGGCTTTGCCGTGGCCGTCATTTACGGCTACACGCTGGACCTGTTCCTTTGGATCTTCTCGGGACTGACACTCAATGCCGTTTGGCTGCGGTGGGTGTTCCTTTTGTTGGGCGACACGATCACAGCGCTGGGCGTGGCGTGCTTCTTCCGCACCCTGTGGCCGCTCCAGGTTTATGAGCTGTTTGTGGCCGAGGTAGCGGCAAGCTTCCGCCTGCCGATCGCCAAGGTAAAGCTGGGGTTTGACCTTTCCCTGCTCTCCCTTTCTCTCCTATTGGCCTTTACCCTTTTTGGGGACGTGGCAGACTTTAACTGGGGAACGATCGGCGCGACCTGCTTTCACAGCATTGGGCTTGGGACGTTGGTGACCACGGCGATCAATTCGCCCCTGATTGCATTTTGGGGAAAATTCCTCGACAAAACGTTTGACAAAGCTCCGCGCTTCCCTCGCCTTGCGGCGCATTTCAAGCGTGGGTAATATGACTTATAGGAAAGAACGAGGCCTTGCCTCGTTCTTTTTTATACCCGCATTCGGGTAACTCTATGATAACACAGATATTTTGATTTGTCAACCCGTATTCGGGTAACCTCCGCCCATTCTTCCTATATGATTAAAGTAACCCGTGAACGGGTATACTTTGGATAGGGGGCGCGCATGGAATACATCAATATCTATCAGGAGAGGATCCGATCGCTATGCCAGAGGCGCGGGATCTCCATCAACAAACTGGCGACGATGAGCAACGTGAAGCAGTCCACCATTGATAACATTGTACGCGGTGTCACGAAAAATCCCGGGGTGCGCACCCTACACAAGATCGCCCTCACCTTCAACATGACGCTTTCCGAGTTTTTGGATTTTGAGGCCCTGAATTTCTACTCCTTTGAGGGTGACGATAAGCTTTACCGATAAAAAACGACGCTGACCGAGAGGTTGGCGCCGTTTTCATGTATAAGGGAGAAAAAGGAGGAGACACTAAAGGTAAAAAATGAGAGGAGCACCAAAATGATCGAGAAGGATACGATAAAGCTTTTACGCGAATGCGATGCGGGAGTGAAGATGGGGGTGGCATCCATTGACGACGTGCTGGAGCACGTAAGAAGCACCGAATTCAAGGAGATGCTGCTGGAGGCCAAGCATAAGCACGAGGAGCTTTCTCTGGAGATCGACGCGCTTTTGAAGGAATACCACGACGACGGCAAGGAGCCAAGCCCCATTGCCAAGGGAATGTCCTGGATCAAGACGAGCATGAAGCTTGGTATGAACGACTCCGACAAGACGGTGGCGGGCTTGATGACGGACGGCTGTGACATGGGGGTCAAATCGCTCTCCCGTTATCTCAACCAGTATGCGGCGGCGGACGAGAGATCGAAGGACATTTGCAAAAAGCTGATCGCCATTGAGGAGAAAATGAACGAGGATATGCGCGGATATCTGTAAAAAAAGAGAGGCATTGCCTCTCTTTTTTGATGAATGGAAGGTTTTGTTTACTTTTTTGGAATTGGAAGGAGATGGCGCGTGTGCGCGCGGTATTCGGCATACCCCTCCTTTTTTGCCTGCCGGCGGTCCGCCATGGGAATGCTGACGACAAGGAACATCACGGTATTGAGGGCGGCACCGAAAAGGAGGTAGAGGCGCCCTTCAAGGAGAGAGAGCGAGGCAAGGGCCACGCCCCACCACATAAGGATCTCCCCGAGATAATTGGGGTGGCGGGCATGGCGCCAGAGTCCCACGCGGATGAAGCCGCCCGTGCCGCGGCGGCGGAAGGCCTGCATCTCAATATCCGCGACCAGCTGAAGGAGCGCGGCCAGGAGCGAGAGCGCCACACCGAGGAAGGTCAGGGGCGTGGCACTGCCGCCCTCAAGGATCGCGTAGGCGGCGGGGAGAATGGCGAAAAAGACCACAAGGGTCGGGAACATATGAATTCCCGCAAAATTGATAAAGGGGTAAAGCTTGCCTGTGACCTCGGAGAGCATGGTGTAGCGCCAGTCCTGGTGCGTAAGGCCATGGAAGGTGTAGGCCCAGTTGGCGGTCAGGCGGATCGCCCAGACCCAAACGGCAAGGAGAAGGAGCACGGTGCCAAGCGTCAGGGGGCGGTCGGCGCCAATGGCCAGGAGGGTGAGGATCACGGGGGGCTGAACGCTCCAATACGGGTCGTACACCGAGGCGTTACCGAAAAGGAGACTGAAAAGAAAGACAAGGACGGTGGCGGCGGCATCGGCCACAAGGAGGCGCGGCGTGAGTGACCACGCGGGAAGGGCGCGGTAGACAAGAATGCCGAGCGCCGCGGCGGCAAGGTAAACGGCAAGAAGAATGAGATAGCTTTTCCAACGGTGTTTTACGGTGATCATACGGCACCTCATAGCATAAGATGCCTACAGTATACCATTTTTCGACGAAAATTGCAAGAAGAAAAGGGGCAGCGCCCCTTTTCCTCTTAAAATATTCCCGTCAGAAAGATCTCAACGCCGATAAGGATGAGCAAGATGCCCCCAAAGGCCTCCGCCCTGTGGGAAAAGCGCGTGCCGAAATGCTGGCCGAGATAAACGCCAAGCGCGCAGATGGGGAGCGTGACGGC
>JAFQWT010000042.1 GCA_017407375.1 Clostridia bacterium | reverse complement strand
CGTAGCCCTGGGGACCGACCTTGACGGGATCGATACGACCCCGGCCGATCATCCGAATACCCGCGCCCTCCTCACTCTTGCCAACGAGATGGTGCGCCTCGGCTATCCCCTTGGCACGGTCGAGAAATTCTTCAGTAAAAATGCCGAGCGTCTTCTCGGTAAATATGTATAAGACAGGTAACGTTATGAAGTACAAAAGCACAAGAAGCACAAACGGTGAGGCGGTCAGTGCCGCCGTTGCCATCAAAAACGGTCTCGCCCCCGACGGTGGCCTTTATATGCCCGAGAGCATTCCCACGCTTTCCGCGGGCGACCTTGCCGAGCTTGCAGGGATGTCCTATCCCGAGCGGGCGGCCCGCATCCTCTCGCTCTATCTGACCGATTACACCGAGGAGGAGCTGCTGGCCGACTGCCGCGCCGCCTACGCGGAGAGCCGCTTCCCCGGCGGTGCCGCCCCCGTCCGCCCGATCGACGGGGACGTGTATTCGCTTGAGCTCTGGCACGGCCCCACCTCCGCCTTTAAGGATATGGCGCTCCAGATCATGCCGCGCCTTCTCTCCCGTGCTCTCAAAAAGACGGGGGAGGACCGCACGGCCCTGATCCTTGTTGCCACCTCGGGCGATACGGGCAAGGCAGCCCTGGAGGGCTACCGTGACGTGGACGGCGTCAAGATCCTCGTCTTCTACCCCACGGACGGCGTCAGCCGCATTCAGAAGCTCCAGATGACGACGCAGGAGGGCAAGAACGTTGGCGTGCGTGGCATTTACGGCAACTTTGACGATGCCCAAAGCGGCGTCAAGCGCATCTTCTCGGATGCCGCTATGGCGGAAAAGCTGAACGCCTCGGGCGTGTTCCTTTCCAGCGCCAACTCGATCAACTGGGGGCGCTTAGCTCCCCAGATCGCCTACTACGTTTCCGCCTACTGCGATATGGTCGCGGCAGGCCACGTGGCCGAGGGTGCCCCCATTGACGTGGCCGTTCCCACGGGCAACTTCGGCAACATCTTTGCCGCGTATCTTGCGCGCCTTATGGGTGTGCCGATCGGCCGGCTCATCTGTGCCTCCAACAGCAACAACGTCCTGACCGAGTTTCTTGAGACCGGCACCTATGACCGCAACCGCACCTTCCACATGACCGTCTCTCCCTCAATGGATATTCTCATTTCCAGCAACCTTGAGCGCCTCCTTTACCTGGTCCTTGGCGCCGAAAAGACGGCCGATTATATGAAAAAGCTTTCCGAAATCGGTGTTTATTCCTTGGCAGAAGAAGATATGGCCGAGATCAAGAAGATCTTCGTCGGCTACTCCTGCGACGAGGCGGAAACCGCCGAAAACATCCGCACGGCCTTCACCCGTTACGGCTATCTTATCGACACGCACACCGCGGTTGGCTACGGTGCGGCGCGCAAGCACCTTGCCGCCTTTGGCGCCAAGCGCCCCATCGTCCTCGCCTCCACGGCCAGCCCCTACAAGTTTGCTCCCGCCGTGTATTCCGCCGTGAAGGAGGCGGAGGCCCCCGAGGGGACCGAGGCCCTCTTGGCGCTTGAAAAGCTTTCCTCGGTCAAAATACCCGCGCCCCTTTCGGGTCTTGACGAAAAGCCGATCCTCCATGCGGAGACCATCGAGCACACCGCCATGCCCGAGGCCGTCCTCGCCTTTGCGGGCGCCAACTGAGCTTATGTACGCGGGACGTGCCCGCGTGCCCGTTATCGGCAGTCTCCCGTGATATCGCAGAGGGGGTCCTCCTTCGCCTTGAAGGTGGCACACACCGTCTCGTTCACGCTTTCGGCGCTGTGAGGGCCAACCGAGATCCCCTTGGCGTGGCACGTATTGTTTTTCCCGTGGTGCACGCACTGCACGGCGTCACAGTTGACGCCCTTCAGCTCCCGCATCATATTTTCCTTATCCGGCATCGCTTTTCCACTCCTTTCGCATCAGCGTTCTCCTTTATTTTTCCGCATTCCCCCGATCCTATACTCTACAGGAGGTGTTATGTCAACCTTTGTCATTGCCGACCTGCACCTCTCTCTCGGTGAGGAGTGCAATAAGCCCATGGACGTCTTTGGCCGCCGCTGGACGGGGTACGTGGAAAAGCTGGAGAGCCGCTGGCGGGACCTTGTGACCGATGCGGATGACGTCATCCTCCCCGGTGACATCTCCTGGGCGCTGACGCTCAGTGATGCCCGCACCGACCTTGCCTTTATCGACTCGCTCCCCGGACGTAAGTACATCGGCAAGGGAAACCACGACTTCTGGTGGTCAAGCATGGCCAAGCTCCGCGCCGCCAAGGAGGAATGGCAGCTTTCAACGCTTTCCTTCCTTTACAATAATGCGATCGAGACCGAGGACTTCATCCTCGCGGGGACGCGCGGCTGGTTTCTTGAGGAGG
>JAFQWT010000041.1 GCA_017407375.1 Clostridia bacterium | reverse complement strand
GCTTCTGACCACCCGAAAGGGCCTTCGGGCGGCGCTCAAGAAGGTGGTTGATGTCGAGGATACGGGCGGCCTCCTCAACGCGGCGCTTGATCTCCTCCTTCGGC
Source organism: Clostridia bacterium (assembly GCA_017407375.1). GTDB lineage: Bacteria > Bacillota > Clostridia > Oscillospirales > CAG-272 > UBA1740. Next base: position 12,707 of record JAFQWT010000041.1, on the reverse strand, counting down.
ACCTTGCGGAGCTTCAGACCGAAGGCCATGTTCTCAAACACGGTCATGTGAGGATACAGAGCGTAGTTCTGGAACACCATCGCGATATCTCTGTCCTTCGGCGCCACGTCGTTCACGAGACGGTCGCCGATCCAGAGCTCACCCTCAGAGATCTCCTCAAGACCCGCGATCATACGGAGCGTTGTCGACTTACCGCAGCCCGAAGGGCCAACGAGGATCAGGAATTCCTTATCCTTGATCTCCAGGTTGAAGTCGGAAACGGCCGTAACGCCGCCGGGATACTTCTTGTAAATGTGCTTCAGGGAAAGACTTGCCATAGCGGTACTCCTTTTTGTGAATACATAGTTTTACGCCTATTATTATAACAGAAAAATCTCGGTTTGCAAAGGGGGCAACCCAATGAACTTTCGCCCGCCCTTTTGTCTATCTTGCACAAAAAACGCGCTTTCGCCGAAGGACCGACAAAAGCGCGCTCTTATTTATGCTAATAAATTAGAAATCCGTCAATTGCGGGGCGTTTTACGGGTGAGCGAGATGCGCCCGCGCTTTCTGTCCACGCCCTTGATGCGGACCTCAATGACGTCCCCGACCTTCAAAACGTCGGCGGGGTTCTTCACAAAGCGGTCGCTCATCTCGGAAACGTGCAAAAGCCCGTCGTCATGCACGCCGATGTCCACAAAGGCGCCAAAGTCCACCACGTTGCGGACGGTGCCCGTCAGCACCATGCCGTCGGTGAGATCGTCGATCGTCAAAACGTCGGTGCGGAGGACGGGGGGCGGCGCGCTGTCACGGATGTCGCGGCCCGGCTTTTCAAGCTCCCCGATGATGTCAAGCAGGGTCGGCTCGCCGCACTCCAGCTTCTTTGCCAGCTTCCCCGTGCCGCGCGCCAGGGCCAGCGCCCGCAGACTGGAGATGCCGCCGCCCTTCACCTCGTCCTCGGTCATGCCGAACTCGGAGAGCAGGGCGCGCGCCGTGGCGTAGGACTCGGGGTGGACGCCCGTGGTGTCCAGCACCTCGGAGGAGCCGGAAACGCGGAGGAAGCCCGCGCACTGCTGGAAGGCCTTTTCCCCGATCTTCGGTACCTTCAGGATGGCGGCACGGCTCTTGAATTCGCCGTGCTCCTCGCGGTAGGCCACGATGTTCTTCGCGGCTGTGGCGTTGATGCCCGCGATGTGCGAGAGGAGGGAATAGGAGGCGGTGTTGACGTCCACTCCCACGCTGTTCACGCAGTCCTCCACCACGCCGTCCAGCGCCTCGGTCAGGCGGTTCTGCTTCATGTCGTGCTGGTACTGCCCAACGCCAATGGCCTTCGGGTCGATCTTGACAAGCTCGGCGAGGGGGTCCTGCAGCCGCCGTGCGATCGAGACGGCACTGCGCTCGGTCACGTCAAAGTCGGGGAACTCCTTGGCCGCCAGCTCGGAGGCCGAGTACACGCTCGCGCCTGCCTCACTGACGATGGTGTAGGCCACCTTGCGGTCGCATTCCTTCAGCGTTTCGGCAATGAAGGCCTCGCTCTCGCGGGAGGCGGTGCCGTTGCCGATGGCCACAACGTCAATGTCGTAGGCCTTGATGAGCTTGAGGACCAGGCGGCGGCTCTTGTCGGTCTCCTCGCGCGGCTTTGTCGGGTAGATGACGGCGGTGTCCAGCACCTTGCCTGTCTTGTCCACCACCGCCAGCTTGCAACCCGTGCGGTAGCCGGGGTCGTAGCCGAGGACGGTCTTGCCCTTCAGGGGGGCCGCCAGGAGCAGGTGGCGCAGGTTGTCGGCAAAGACCTTAAGGGCGCCCTCGCTCGCGGTGTCAAAAAGCTCGGCGCGCACCTCACGCTCAAGCGAGGGGAAGATCAGGCGGTCGTAGCTGTCCTCGGCGGCGGCGCGCACAAGGGCGGCGGTCGGCGAGTCCTTCTCGGTAATGACGCGGGAATAGAGACGGGCAAGGGCCGCGTCACGGTCCAGCGTCATCGTGACCTTCAGGCACTCCTCCTTCTCCCCGCGCGTGATCGCCAGCACGCGGTGGCCCTTCACGGTGCGGACGGGCTCGCGGTATTCGGCGTAGTCGGCGTAGATCTTGGTGTTCTCCTTCTCCTCGTCCGCAAGGCGGGTCTCAAGGACCGCCTCCTCAAAGGCAAAGTCGCGGAGCATCTTGCGGTACTCGGCCGTGTCGGAGACGTCCTCGGCAATGATGTCGGAGGCACCCGCCAGGGCGGCCGCGGCATCGGGCACGTCCTTCTCGGCGTCGACGTACTCAGCGGCGATCTCCTCCAGCGGACGGTCAAGCGACGGGGGCTGGGAGAGGATCAGCTCGGCCAGGGGCGCAAGCCCGCGCTCCCGCGCCACCGAGGCACGCGTGCGGCGCTTTTGCTTGTAGGGGCGGTAGATGTCCTCAAGCTCGACCAGCGTCACCGCCAGCGAGAGGGCGTGCGTCAGCTCGTCGGTCAGCTTTCCTTGGTTTTCAATGGCGTTCTTGATCTCCTCGCGGCGCTCGTCCAGCTTGCGGAGGTAGGAAAGGCGGTCGTAAAGGGCGCGCAGGGCCACGTCGTCAAGACTGCCCGTGACCTCCTTGCGGTAACGCGCAATGAAGGGGATCGTGTTGCCCTCGTCAATGAGCGCCACGGTCTTTTCCACGCGCTCGGCGGGGATATTCAGCTCCTCGGAGAGGATCTTGATGATGTCCATGGGGGTTCTCCTTTTTCAGTTGTTGTCGGCAGAGAGCGCCGCCCGTTTGAGGTGGGCCAGCTCACCGTCGGTCAGGGGGCGGCACGCGCCCCGCGGCAGGGTGGGGTCGAGAGGGATATCGGCAAAGGCGATCCTCTCAAGCGACAAAAGGGGAGCGCCGAGGGCCGCCATCATGCGCTTGACCTCGTGGTACTTGCCCTCGGTGAGGGTGACGGTACCGCCCAGGCGGTCGGCATTTGGCGAGAGGAGGGCGGGGCGGCAGGTCACCTCACCCAGCATCATACCGCCAAGGAGGCGCTCCTCGGCATCCGCGGGCAGGGGGACCTCGGTCGTAAAGCGGTAGACCTTACGCACCCCGCGCTTCGGTGAGAGAAGGGCGTGGGTCAGCGGCCCATCGTCCGTCAGGAGGAGGAGCCCCTCGGTGTCGCGGTCCAGCCGTCCGCAGGGAAAGAGGCCGCGCCGCGCGTATTCGGGCGGCACAAGCTCGGTCACCACGGGCAGGCGCCCGTCCTCGGTCGCGCTCACGTACCCCTTCGGCTTATTGAGCCAGAGATAAGCGTGGCGCGCGTACGCCACCCGCTCCCCGTCCAGCGTGACGGTGTCCCCCTCGGGGTCCACGGCAAGGTCGGGGGCCTTGGCCACCGCACCGTTGACCGTGATCCTGCCGCGGCGGACGGCGGCGGCGCACTCCTTGCGGGACAAAAGCCCCACGGTCGTGAACAGCTTATCAAGACGCACAGCGCTTCCTCCCTTTCTCGGTCACTTGTCGCAAGTGTCTTTATTTTACCACAAAACGCCCGTGTTGTAAAGAGAAAATAAAGAAAAAACCGCGCCCGCGCTCCTCGCGGCAAAGGAAAAACGGCGACCCTCCGTTTTTGCGGGGGTACCGCCGTTTCTTTTGCTTTTGTGCAAAGTAATCTTTACCTTCCGTCGGCCTCGACAAAGGCATCGAGCGCCTCGCGGTAGAGGTAGAGTGAGCCAAGGATGAAAAGGGGGAGGCGCTCTGCCCGTGCAGCGGCCAGGGCCGCCTCCATGGCCGAGAGGACGTCGGGATAGGCCGTGGCCTCGCAGCCGCCCGCCTGCCACGCGGCCGCAAGCTCCTCGGCGGGCAGGGCGCGGGGGTTATCGGGGCGCACGCAAAGGACGCGCTCGCAGAGCGGGGCGAGCGTTTCGATCATCGCTTGGTAATCCTTGTCGCGCATCACGCCCGTAAGAAGCAGGACCTTGCCGCGGTAAAGGCGGCGGATGCTCTCGGCGGCGGCGGCGATCCCCTCGGGGTTATGCGAGCCGTCAAACACCACGTCGGGCGCGTGGCGGAAATACTCAAAGCGCGCAGGCCAGAACACGTTGGCAAGGCCGTGCCGCACCGCCCGCTCGGGAAGCTCCAGCCCCGCCCCGCGCAGGGCCTCCACCGCCAGGAGCACCAGGGCGGCGTTCTTCGGCTGATAGACGGCGGCAAAGGGAATGGAGACGTCCTCAAGGGCGCCGAAGGAGAAGCGCGTGCCGTGGGGCGTGACCTCACGGACGGTGATCGCCCCGGCGTCAAGGAAGGTGACGGGGCAGCCCTTGGCGGCCGCCTCCTCGGTCAGCACCTCACGGACGGCGGGGGCAACGTCCCCCACCACCACGGGGGCGCCGGGCTTGAGGATGCCCGCCTTCTCACGGGCAATGGCCTCCACGGTATCGCCAAGGATCGCGGTGTGATCGAGCGAGATGCCCGTCACCACCGAAAGGAGGGGGTCCTCGATCACGTTGGTGGCATCCAGGCGCCCGCCAAGCCCCACCTCAATGACGGCAACGTCCACGCCCTCCTCAAAAAACCAGAGGAAGGCGGCGGCGGTGATCAGCTCAAACTCGGTGGGCTTATCGGCCATCGCATCGGCGTTTTGGCGCACCTTGTCCATAATGCGGCAAAGCGCCTTATCGGGGATCGGCACCCCACCGATCTGCATCCGCTCGCCAAAGCGGTAGACGTAGGGCGAGGTGAAGAGCGCCGTGCGATAGCCCGAGGCACGCAGGACGGCCGCCAGCATCGCACTGGTCGAGCCCTTGCCGTTGGTACCCGCCACGTGGATGCAGCGGAGCTTCTTCTGCGGGTCGCCAAGGGCGTGGCACAGCTCACGGATGCGGGAGAGCCCCGGGCGGCTGCCCTGCCGCTCGGTGGCGTGAATGTAGGCCATAGTCTCTTCAAACGTCATTTCAGTAACCTTTCCAGCTCGCGCCGTACGGCGGCCGAGCGCATGAGCATATAAAGAAGGTAGGATTCGAGCCCCACCACAAGGAGGTACATGAGGAGCCGCGGCCAAAGCAGGGTGAAAAAGCCGACCTCGGTAAAGAGCGATAGCGCAAGACTCTTGATCCCCACCGAGCCAACGGTGTGGGCCGCCCCGTCAAGGAGGAGGATAAAAAGGAAGCGCGGCGCTCGGTGAGTGTCACCGTGTCGCCCCGTGAGCAGTGCGATGACCCCGGGCACAAGACCCACGGCCGCCGCCCCCACCGTAATGAGGGGCAGGGGGGCCATACCCGCAAGGAGGCAGGAGAGGAGGTCGGCACACACGCCGACCGCCGCCCCCACGATCGGCCCGAGCACGTAGCCCGCAAACACGATGGGCAGCCCCTCCACCGTAAAGCGGACGGGCGCCTCCCCCTGGATGGCCTTGGCCACGTACCCAAGGAGGAAGGAGAGGGCGGCAAGGAGCGCGGCAAGGCAGAGGCGCCGCGTGTGGCGCTGCCATTGCACACGCCTGCTTTTCGGGTGGGGTGATGACTCAAAAGACATAAAAATCCTCCTTTCCCGATCTCGGCGGAAAAAGAGGATAGCTCTCATCTGTCGGAAGCGGGATGCAGAACCGTTACCGCGGTGGTAACACCTTCGTCCAAGCGGCAACTCCCCGTCCCCTCGGCACTTCACGCAACGGCTCTTACTCTTCGTTATGCTCTCATTATACTCGCAGAGGGCGCGCTTGTCAAGAGAAAAAGGGAGCCGTACGGAAAAAAGTACGGCCCCCTTCGCCTTACCCCTCCAGCACCTCCACGGCGCGCATAAGGAGCGGCTCAATGAAGTCAACGGTGTGCGGGTAGGTCGAGAAATCCATGATCCCAAACTCGTCAAGAAGGGCGATGGCGGCCTCCCTGCCGTGCTTTTCCTCAATGAGGTAAAGAATTCTTGACAAACGGAACATCTCTCGCGTGGCCACAAGACGGAGCGACTTGCAGCAGGAACGCCCCGCGATATTCGGGTAGACGATGAAGGCGTCACCCGCCGGGTACTCAAGATTACAGTCGGTGTTACCGTAGGGGTTGATGACGGTGCGCGAGAGGAAGGAGTTGTAGAAGTTGAAGCCCCACTGCAAAAAGAGGTCGATCTGGAAGCGGTAGAGGAGCGCCCCAAGGACAAGGAGGCGGGAGAGCGGCATCGCAAGAAAGCGGTTGGGCATATAGTTGCCGGAGGGCGAGCAGCAGAAGTAGGTGCAGCGCGGGCGGATGCCCGCATCGATGAACTTCTGGACGTTCCCCTCGATGCAAACGCTGTACTCGCGCTCGCTCTTGCCCGCAAACTCCAAGCTGTCGCAGGCGTCGATCGTGTTGCAGCCTCCCAGGTGCGGCACGATCATCTCCTTGCACGCCGTCCAACGCTCCAGCTGCTCGACCTTCGGCTCGTCGGACACGTGGAAGAAGACCTGCTCCTCGATCCCCAGCTCACGGAATTTGGCCACCAGCACGGGGACAAGGGTGGTGACAAAGCGGCGGTAATCGTCGGAGAGCGAGTCGGTCTCCCAGCCAAAGCGGCGGCGGGGGCGCCCGTTTTTGCCGCGCACCAGGATCTTCGGCGCGTGCTCGGCTCCCCACTGCGTGAAGAAGGGGGGCATCTCAAAGTACTTGATGCCGCGCTCACGGACAAAGGCGATAAACTGCTCGAGCTTTGTAAGATCAAAGGTGAAATTCCCCGCCTCGTCCTCGTAGATATCAAGGAGCTGGGCGGTTTTGCGCTCGTACCCCCGCTCGGTGTCAAAGGCAGGGGTGAAGATCGGAATGAGGAGCATATTCTGCCCGCTGTACACCGCCGCCTCCAGGTAGGAGGCAAAGACCCTATAAAAGTCCTTGGTAAAGAGCTTGACGCCGTGCTGGGTAATAAAGCTGTCGTAATGCATCCAGCAGGTCGAGATGCACCTCTGCTCGGGCAGGCGGTAGGGGAGCTTGCGGACGGTAAACTCGCACCTTGCCACCACCTCGTCCTGGATCTTAGCGCAAACGCGCACGCGGTGCTCGCCCACGGGGATCTTATCGCTGTCACAGATCGTCAGGTGGAAGACCTGGTTGAAGCCCGCCTGGCTCTGGATGCGGCGGACGTCCACCTCCTCAAGGACGTCGGGGTAGAGGTGGTCCTCCCTTTGAATGTAGAAGTCGTCGGCCCACGGCGTCACGTCGTAGATCGCGGGGACGTGCCCCACGCGGTGGACCTTGATGGCGCGCGCCACCGCCCCACCCCTGAAGGAGAGCGAGCCGTAAAGGTACGCGCGGTCGGTCTGGTAGCAGATCGAGAGATGCGCCACGTCTCCCTCAAAAAGGAGGACGGGACAGTCGAGGGCGCGCGGCTCCCCCTTAATAAAGACCTTTTCGGTAGAGGGAACGGGAATTAATTTACTCATAGCGGCAGCTCCTTCTTGTTTTTGTAAAACCAACCTTACATTTTCTTCCAGGTGGACGGCGCAAAGAAGATCAGCATCGGCAGGACCTCCAAGCGCCCGACCAGCATCTCAAGCGAAAGCACGAGCTTCGAAAAGGCAGAGAAGCCCGCAAAGTTGCCCATCGGGCCAACAGCGCCAAGCCCCGGGCCGACGTTGCTAAGGCAGGCGAGAGACGCTGTGAGCGTGGTCTCCAGTGAGGCGCCGTCCACCGAGATGAGGAGCGCCCCCGCAAGGAAGGTCAGAACGTACAGGACGAGGTAATGGCTCGTGCTTCTCACCGTCTCCTCGGGCAGGGCCACGCCCTCAAGGCGCGTCACGTTCACCGAGCGCGGCCGCAGGATGTGGCGCAGCTCCCGCCCCGCGTTCTTCACAAGGATCGTCGCACGGGAGACCTTGATGCCACCGGCGGTGGAGCCCGCCGAGGCACCGATGAGCATGAGGAGGAGCAAGACCATCTTGGAGAGCGTCGGCCAGGTGTTGAAGTCGGCCGTGGTAAAGCCCGTGGTGGAAATCACGCTCGCCACCTGGAAGAAGGCGGTGCGCAGCCCCTCGCCAAAGCTATTAAAGAGGCCTCGCGTGTTGAGCAGGATCACCCCCGTGGCAAGGAGCGTGACGATGGCGTAAATGCGCAGCTCCTCGTTTCGGAGAGCATTCCCGACCTTCCCGATAAGAAGGAAGAAATAGAGGTTGAAGTTCACGCCGAAGAGGAACATAAAGATGGCAATGATCCATTCGGCGGCGGGGTTTTTGTATCCCATGATCGAGGTATTCATCACCGAAAAGCCGCCCGTGCCCGCCGTGGCCAGCGCGCTGACGATGGCATCGTAGAGGGGCATTCCCGTAAGGAGGAGCGCCACCACCTCAAGGAGCGTCATGGCCACGTAAATGCCGTAGAGGATGAGCGCGGTCTTGCGGAGCTTGGGGACAAGCTTTCCCTTGGTCGGTCCCGGGACCTCCGCCCGCAGAAGGTGCATCGCGCGGCTGTTGTCTGAGGGGAGAACGGCCAGCATGAACATAAGGACGCCCATCCCGCCCACCCAGTGGGTCAGACTCCGCCAAAGCAGGATCCCGCGCGGCAGCTCCTCCACCGAGGTAAGGACCGTGGCGCCCGTGGTGGTAAAGCCCGAGACCGTCTCAAACACGGCGTCCACGTAGCTGGGGATCGCCCCGCTGAAAAGGAAGGGCAGCGCCCCCGTGAGCGAGAGCAGGATCCACGTCCCCGCCACGCACACAAAGCCCTCCCGCGCAAAAAAGCGCAGGTTCTTGCGCGGGTGCAGGAGAATGAGGGGGATCGCCACACCAAGGAGGATCGCCATGGTGTAAAGGAAGGGCAGCACCGACTCCCCGTAGATCGCCGCCGTCAGGAGCGGCAAAAGGAGCAGGGCGGCCTCGATCGACATAAGGACACCGAAAAGGTATCCGAGCATACGGTAATTCATTATTTCAGCACGTCTCCAATGCTATCCATGCGTTGGTCGCTCGTGGTGATGACCACCACGGTGTCCCCGCGGCGGATGCAGTCGGCACCCGTCGGGACCGTGACCTCGTTCTCGTGGACGATGCAGGCCACCAGCACGCCGTGGCGGAGCGCCACCTCGCGGAGCGGAACGTCGGTAAGCCCCTCGACCTCCTCCTTGACGATGAACTCTAAGGCCTCCACCGTGCCGTCCATCAGCTTGTGAAGGGTCTCGATGTCCGAGTCCTCCGCGTGGGCCAGGGCGCGCACGTAGCGCAGGATGGGGGCGGCGGTCGAGGACTTCGGTGAGACGATGCTCTCAAGCCCCGCACTCTTGAAAAAGTCGATGTAGGAGATGCGTGAGATCATGGTCACGATCTTCGGTACTCCCTGCGTTTTGGCGTAGAGCGAGACGATGGCGTTCTCCTCGTCCACGTCCGAGAGGGCCAAAAAGGCGTCGGCCCGCTCAAGCCCCTGCTCAAGGAGCGTTTCCTGCTTACTGCCGTCGTCGCACACCACCGTGCAGCGGTAGGCCGAGGCCAGCTCGTGGCAGAGGTCCTTGTCCTTTTCAATGACCGTTGAGGCAATGCGGTTCTCGGCGAGAAGCCCCTCAAGGTAATAGGTCACGCGGCCGCCCCCCACGATCAGCACGTCCTTCACGGGGTGGCGGTAAAGGCCGATGGCCTTGAAAAAGCGTGTGATGTCATGCTCGGGTGCCGTAACGCAGATGAGGTCGCCCGCCTCAAGACAGAAGTCACCCGAGGGAATGTGGGTCACGCCGTCCCTGAGGACCCCGCAAACGAGAAAGCCGATCTCAAGGCGGGAGCGCAGCTCATTCAGCGTCACGCCCGAAAGCGGCGATCCCTCGGTGACCACAAACTCGGCAAGCTCCACGCGCCCACGGCAGAAAACGTCGATCTTGGCGGCGGCAGGGAAGCGCAGCATGCGCGAGATCTCCTTGGCGGCGGACAGCTCGGGGTTGATGGTGAGCGAAAGCCCCATCTCCCCGCGGAGCAGCTGCAAAAGCTCGCTGTATTCGGGGTTGCGCACACGGGCAATGGTGTGCCGCGCCCCCAGCTTTTTGGCCGCGGTGCAGGCAAGGATGTTCAGCTCGTCCCCCGCGGTCACGGCGATGACGAGGTTGGCATGCTCGGCACCGGCGCGGCGCAAAACGCCAACGTCCGCCCCGTTCCCCACGATGCCGAATACGTCCGTGGTGTTGGAAAGCTCGGAGAGCAGGGTGGCGTCGGTATCCACCACGGTCAGGTCGTGGCCCTCCCCCGCCAGCTGCGTGCAGATCGCACTGCCGACCGTGCCGGCCCCGATAACGATGATCTTCATAGAGCGTCCGCTCCTTTCTAAGGCATAAAACAAAACGGTAAAACTTATAGAACCTATATTATGCGTATTATAGCACACGCGCCAAAAAAAAGCAAGAAGGAAAAAAGGAGGGGGGACAGGCGGCGCCCCGCCGCCATACTCTAATAGGGGGATATCCCCCGAAAGAAAGGAGCTTTTTATGGCAACCATTGAAAATCAGGCGTCCCTTGCCTACCGCGGCACGGTGACGCTTTCCAATATCGTGAGGGGCGAGGTGACCTCCTCGCTCACTGTCAGCAAGACGGCGGTCCTTTCGACCTATGGCGCGGGGGACGTCGTCACCTACGTCGTTACCCTTGTCAATACGGGAGACGGTCCCGTTACGGCCACCACCGTGACCGACAACCTCGGCGCGTACGCCTTCGGCACGGGGACCCTCACGCCCCTTGATTACGTGGCGGGCTCGGTGCAGTATTACGTGAACGGCACCCTGCAGGCACCCCCCACCGTGACGCAGGGGGACGGCGTGAGCTTTGCCCCCATCACCGTCCCCGCCGGCGGCAACGCCACCCTCGTTTATGCCGCCACCCTGAATTCCTACGCTCCCCTTGGTGACGGTGCCACCGTCACCAACGCCGTTACCGTATCGGGCGGCGGCGTTTGCGAAACCGTTTTCGCATCCGCCACGATCACCGCCGACGCCACCCCTGAGCTGACCATCACCAAGGAGATGGAGCCCATGGCCCTCACCTGCGGTGATCCCGTCACCTACACGCTCACCGTGAGAAATTACGGGGCCGCCCCCGTTCCCGCCACCGATAACGCCACCGTGGCCGACACCCTCACCCCGCCCCTGACCGCCCTCCTCGTCACCCTGGACGGCGCCCCCCTCACCGAGGGCACGGACTACACCTACAACGAGCAAACGGGGGACTTCACCACCCTCCCGGGCGCCCTTCCCATTCCCGCCGCCACCGTGACCCAGGACCCCGTGACGGGAGAGTTTACGGTGACACCGGGGGTGGCCGTTCTCACCCTTTCCGGCACCCTCGCGGGATAATTTTGGCATAAATCACCGCTCACTCCCCTTGACGTATGAAAATACGCCCGCGGGTCGTGATCGGCAATTTCTGCTCAAAATTCTCTCCGCGACGCGGGATAAGCTTGCGCCGAGATCACCGCTCGCTCCCCTTGCCGTGCGAAAGCACGCCTGCGGGTCGTGATCGGCAATTTCTGCTCAAAATTCTCTCCGCGAGGAGGGATAAGCTTGGTCGAGATCACCGCTCGCTCCCCTTGACGTATGAAAATACGCCCGCGGGTCGTGAACGGCAATGTCTGCGCAAAATTCTCAGCGCGACCCTCGAAAAACGCTCGCCCTGTAAGAAAAAACGCCGCTTTGCGGCGTTTTTTCATTTCTCTCTTGCAAAGCGGGGGTGTTTGTGCTACCATAGAGGCATCTCTTCTTGGGGTGATGCTATGAAGGCACTCAATTACCGTCACACGATCACGGCGTGCTGCCTGTCCTCCGTGACGATGGCGGCCACCAACAACCTGGCGCCGCTTTTGTTCCTTATTTTTCATGAGAGCTTTGGGATCCCGCTGGCCGAGATCACGCTGCTTGTGACCGTCAACTTTGTTATTCAGCTGACGGTGGACCTGTTGGCGGCGCTGTTTGCCGACCGCGTGGGCTACCGCCCCCTGATCGTTCTGTCGGCGCTGTTGTCGGCGGTGGGGCTTTTGGGGCTGGGTAGCTTCCCCTTCCTTTTCTCAAGCCCCTGGCTCGGTCTTTTGCTGGCAGACGTGCTCTACTCCTTCGGCTCGGGGCTGGGGGAGGCGCTCATCAGCCCCCTGGTGGAGGCCTGCCCGACGCGCAACAAGGCGGCGATGATGGGCTTTCTCCATTCCTTCTACTGCTGGGGGACCGTTCTTGTGATCCTGCTCTCCACCCTCTTTCTCCTTCTGGCGGGCAAGGGGCTCTGGTGGCTTTTGCCGCTCCTTTGGTCGCTTCTTCCTCTCTTGAATACGCTGGCGCTGGCCGTGGTGCCCCTGCCGCCGATGGAGGCGGCCGCGGCCTCTCCTGCCGTCCCGTCCCGTCCGCTTTGGCGCCGCCCCCTCTTTTGGGTCTTTCTCGGCGTGATGATGGCGGCGGGTGCCTCGGAGCTTTCGATGCACCAATGGGCCTCCGCCTTTGCTGAGGCGGGCCTTGGCGTTCCCAAGGCAGTGGGGGATCTGGCCGGCCCCTGCCTTTACGCCGCCCTGATGGGCACCGCCCGCGTCTTTTTCGCCCGTATGAGCGATCGGATCGATCTCCGTCTTTTTCTCCTTCTTGGCGGTACGCTCGGCACCCTCGGGTATCTTCTTGCCGCGCTCTCGCCCCTGCCCGCCCTTTCCCTGGTTGGGTGCGGTATTACGGGCCTTTCGGTGGGGATGCTCTGGCCCGGCGCCCTCAGTCTGGCGGCGGCCCGCCTCCGTGACGGCTCCACCCTCCTATTTTCGCTCTGCGCGCTCTTTGGCGACCTTGGCTGCTCCCTCGGGCCGACGGCCGTGGGCCTTATCGCCGCCGCCCTTGGC
>JAFQWT010000040.1 GCA_017407375.1 Clostridia bacterium | reverse complement strand
CTTCGGTGGTCCGAATCCACCATCCCCCACCAAACAAAAAGGACACCTTTGGGTGTCCTTTTCGTTTGGTGGAGATGATACTAACGTGGATTCGGAAGCCCGGGCACATCGCGTAGCGGTGCAAAAACAGTCCGGGGGACTGTTTTTAGGGCGTGGACTTCCCCTTTGTTCGTACTCCGAAAAGAGCGCGCCGTGGACACCTTTGGGTGTCCTTTTGGCGTTTTTTTCGCTTTTCTCTTGCTTTTTCCTTGGGGCCATCATATAATAAGGTTGAAAAAATCAAAGGAGACCTCACTATGCTGAAGCTTTTGAAGGAACGCGCGCTGCCGCCGCTCTCGTCACGCGAGGAGATGCTGGAGGTTTTACAGCGCGAGGAATACGGGTATTTGCCGCCACGCCCCGAGGCCCTCTCCTTCTCGGTAACGCCGAAGGTCATTCCGAGCTTTTGCGCGGGCAAGGCCGACTGCCACCGCGTGATGGCCGAGGGCACGGTGGGGGGCAAGCCCTTCTCCTTCCCCTTCTACGCTACCCTGCCGACGGACGGCGGGCAGCACCCCTTTTTCGTGCATATCAATTTCCGCCCCGACGTGCCCGACCGCTACCAGCCCACCGAGGAGCTGGTGGATGCGGGCTTTGCCGTCCTTTCCTTCTCCTACCTTGACGTCACGACCGACGACGGCGACTTTACAAGCGGCCTTGCGGGGGCGCTTTACGAGGAGGGAAAGCGCGGCCCGAGCGAGGCGGGCAAGCTGGCGATGTGGGCATGGGCGGCCCAGCGCGTGATGGACTACGCCGAAACGCGTACCGACGTCCTTGACCTTACGACCGCCGTGGTGTGCGGCCACTCCCGCCTTGGCAAGACGGCGCTCCTTGCCGCCGCCACCGACGAACGCTTTGCCTTTGCCTACTCGAACGACTCGGGCTGCGGAGGCGCCGCGATCACCCGCGGTAAGGAGGGCGAGACCGTCCGCGCGATCTGCGGGCGCTTCCCCTTCTGGTTCTGCAAGAATTACGAGGGGTACGTGGACAACGAGGACGCGATGCCCTTCGACCAGCACTTTTTGGCCGCCTGCTGTGCCCCGCGCTACGTGCTGATCGGCAGTGCGAGCGGGGATGCATGGGCTGACCCCCTCTCCGAGCAGCTGACGGCGGTGGCCGCGGCACCGGCCTTTCCCGGGGGCTTCCCCGCTCCCGACCGCCCCGCGGCGGTGGGCGAGGCCTTCCTTTCCGGGGGCATTGGCTATCACCTGCGCGAGGGGCTCCACTACTTCAGCCGTGCCGACTGGCTCCGCCTCATGGAATTTGTAAGACTTCACACGGGAAAATAAAAAAGGAGAGCGAAAGCTCTCCTTTTTTATTTCTCATCAGGCCGAGCGAAGGGCCTCGATCGGGTTCATGCGGGCGGCGCGGCGGGCGGGCAGAAGCCCGAACACGGCACCGACAAGCAGGGCAAAGAGGAGCGCCAGAAGCGCGGTGGCGGGGTTAAAGACGAAGGTGTAGCCGATCAGCACCGAGGCAACGTAGGAGATGGCAACGCCAAGGCCGACGCCGACAAGGCCGCCGAAGAGACTGATGATGACCGCCTCGGTCAAGAACTGCAAAAGGATCACTCCGGGGCGGGCGCCGAGGGCCTTGCGGAGGCCGATCTCCGCGGTGCGCTCCGACACCGTGACGAGCATCATGTTCATAATGCCGATACCGCCGACGATGAGGGCGATGACCGCGATACCCGCCAGCATACCGAGGACAAGGTCGGTGATGGTGACCACCATATCAACGACCTCCTCCTGGTTGACGATGGAATAGCCCTCCCCGCGCGGACTGTTGAGCAGCGTGGCGCAAAGGTCGCGGACGCGGCCGATGACCTCCTCGGTATCGTAGGAGGAGGCGATCACCACGTCAAACTGCGAGGGGAGCCCCATCGAGAAGGTCTGGGCGGCGGTGGTGTAAGGCACAAGGACCGAGCTGTTGCCCGAGACGTCGATACCCACAAGCTGGTTCATCACACCAACGATCACGCACTCGGTGTTGTTGATCTTGATGACCTCGCCAACGGGCGAATAGTTACCGTAGAGGCGCTGCCAAAGGTCATAGCCGAGGACACAGACGTTGGTACGGTGGGTAACGTCATCGGACGAGATGCTGCGCCCATAGAGCATGCCCGCGTTTTTGGTGTAGGTGCTGAAATAAAAGTCGGTCACGCCCATCACACGGCGGGAAATGGTATAAACGCCGTCATACTTACTGCTGGTCAGCTCGGGCGTAAGGGTCAGGACGCGGTTAGAGGAGAGCGAGGGGGACACGCCCTCCACCCCCTCAAGCGCGGCAAAGCGCGAAAGCTCCCCTTGGGTAAAGCCCGGCTTGACGGTGCGGTCGGTGATGGCAACGGTGGCACGGTTGCCGCCAAGCCCCGCCAGCTGGTCGATGACCGAGTCGGTCACGCCCTGGCCGATGGTGAGGAGGGCAAGGATCGAGGAGATGCCGATGATAACGCCGAGCATCGTCAGGAAGGTGCGTACGGCGTTGGCGCGAAGATTCGCAAAGCTCATGCGGATCGTACTGAAAATAAGCATTCCCTCACCCCCTCAGCTCTCACCCAGCGCCGCGTATTCCTCGGCGCTGTAAAGGCGGCCGTCGAGGATATACACGATGCGCGAGGCGTAGGATGCGACCTTATGGTCGTGCGTGATCATCAAAACGGTGATGCCCTCGCTATTCAGGGAGCGAAAGATGTCCATGATCTGCGCGCCGGTGGCGCGGTCAAGGGCGCCCGTTGGCTCATCGGCGAGGAGGAGGCGCGGCCGCGTGACGAGTGCACGGGCAATGGCCACGCGCTGCTGCTGACCGCCCGAGAGCTGGCGCGGCAGGTTCTGTGCCTTGTCGGCAAGGCCCACACGCGTAAGCTCTGCCATGGCGCGCTCCCGCCGCTTGGCACGCGGCACTCCCGCATAAATGAGGGGGAGCATCACGTTATCGAGCGCCGAAAGGCGCGGAAGGAGCTGAAAGCTTTGGAACACAAAGCCGATGTCACGGTTGCGCAGGCGCGCCATCTCCCTCTCGGAAAGGCCGGCGACCGCGCGGCGGCCGAGCGTGTAGGTGCCGCCGTCCGGCACATCAAGACAGCCGATGATGTTCATGAGGGTGGATTTTCCCGAGCCCGAGGGGCCAAGCACCGAAACGAACTCGCCCGCATCCACGTGCAGGGTGATGCCGTGAAGCACGGGAAAGGGAACGTCCCCCATGTGATAGGTCTTGGTAATGCCCTCGAGGGAGAGCAGGTGGCGGGGGGCGTCCATCAGAAGAGCGACCCGATGAGCGTGGCTTCCGCCGTGTAGCGCAGAACGTCACCCTCGTTCAGCGTGTAGCCGTCGGCCGCGGTCACGGCGGCATCCGTGCCCGTGGAAAGCGTGATCTTGATGTAGACGCGCTTTTCCTTTTTATCGGCGTCAAGCACTATGACGTACGGTTTTTTGGCATCGTCGTAATAGATGCACTTGGTCGGAACGACCAGCGCGTTCGGTACGACGGCCTTTTGCGCCGTGACGGTCAGAGAGTAGTTGGACAGCACCTCCTCGGGGCGCAGGTTGTCCGTAAGGTCCACGCCGAGGTAGGTGACGGTGGCATCGTCAAGGAAGGCATCGTAATAGGTGTAGCTCCCGCGCTCGGTGCCGTCCCCCCCGACCGTGATCTCGGGGAACACGAGGCGCCCAAGGAGCGTAAAATAGGAGATACCGGCAGAGGAGGAGCCGCCCTCGATCTTCACGATCTCGGCGATCAGCTCACGGCCCGAGAGGGCGTTGACCCCCACCGCGGCGTAGACACGCTCGCCCGCGCGCAGGCGCTTGTGGATGCCCGCCACGTCATACTCCGAGAGAGAGAAGGAGGCGAAAAGCTCACTGTAGCCGACGGTAAAGAGGGAGCTGTCCAGCACCAGGACCTCGCCCACACGGGCGACAAGCCCCGAAACGGTATAGGAGACATCCTCCAAGTGCGGAAGGTCGGCAAGCACCATGGCCGCCAGCGTTTCCGTGCCGATGCTGAGCTCGGCGGCGGTGTCCTCCCGCCAGAAGTCATCGGGAAAGGCGGCGGGGTCGGCATCCGAGATGCCCTCACGGAGGAGGAGCGAGAGAACGTACTCACGGACGTTTTTCGCCTCCGTGGTGCCGAGCGAGACCTCAAGGGCATAATGCTCGGCGGCCTTGTCCCAGTCAAAGTAGATGGGCACAAGGCGAATAAGCTCCTCGGGGGTATCGGACGTGCTGTGGGTGGAGGTCTTGGCGGCCAGCTCCTCATTCACCCATTTGACACGGTAGAGAACGGGCCCCTGGCTTCCCTCCCCGAGGAGGGTAACGAGGTTAACGGTGTAATCGTTGGCCACAACGTCGGAAAGCGACTCGGGATCCTCGACCGTGAGAGCCGCCAGGGGGAGCTTTGTGGAGACAGAGATCTTCCTGACAAGGCCCGAGGAGGACAGGTTGCTGGAGAGCGAGGCACGGACGACCGAGGCCTCCGCCAGCGTTCCCTTGGGCTTTTGGGGGATAAAATGCAAAATCGCCAGGACCCCCGCCGTCAAAAGGACAACGGTCAGGATCACCAGGAATATGCGGGTGCGCAGCGCTTTTCTTCTCATCTCTTTCTCCTTTGCGGTACAGCGGGATACGTATATGCTTATCATACCATATTTTCGCGGAGCCGTCAAGGCGATAAAATTTTTTTCAAAGGAAGATTTTGAGGAAATTTCATTCAATTTCGTATAGTTTGATTTACATAAAAACTCCCTTTTCGCCCGGCAAGTGTCTTTTTATTGTTAAAGGGCTGTAGCGTGAGCCGAGCCGCGGCCGTGAGCGCGCCCCGCGCGGACACGGGGCTTTGGAAAATTATAGTTTGACAAAACGGCGTTTTTGTGATATGATGACCACGTATTCTTTTGACGAAAGGAACCTCTATGGTCACCATCAAGGAAGTCGAGACGAGAAAAGAGCTTAAGGCCTTTCTCCTTTATCCGCAAAAGCTATACCGCGACTGTCCCGAGTTTGTTCCCTCCATGCTGGGGGATGATTTTGACAACTGGAATAAAAAGAAGAACCCCGCCTTTTCCTACTGCGACGCCAAGTGCTTCCTCGCTTACCGTGACGGGGAGATCGTTGGGCGCATTGCCGCCATCCTCAGCCACAAATCCAACGAGAAATGGGGCAACCTCCGCATGCGCTTTTCTCAGGTCGATTTCATCGACGATGCCGAGGTCTCGGACGCCCTCTTCAAGACGGTGGAGACCTGGGCAAAAAGCATGGGCTGCAACGAGGTCCACGGCCCCTTGGGGTTCACCGATCTTGACCCCGAGGGCATGCTGGTCGAGGGCTACGACAAGCGCAACATGTTCATTACCTATTATAACCACCCCTATTACTTAGAGCACCTCACCCGCCTTGGCTACGTCAAGGACGTGGACTGGCTGGAGTACAAGGTGTACACGCCGAAGCCGGACAGCCGTGCCGCCGCGATGCTGGGGCGCGTTTCCAACCACGTGCTGAGAGCCAACGACCTCCACGTGGCCACGGTCCGCTCAAAGCGCGCCTTCAAGCCCCTCGTCAAAAAGGTGTTCCAGCTGGTGAACATCGCCTACTCTCACCTCTACGGAACCGTGGAGCTGTCCGACGCACAGGTCACACGCTACGCCAACAAGTTCATCCCCCTCATCAACCCGAAGTACACCTGCTTTATCCTCGATAAGGACGAAAACCTCGTGGCCTTTGGCGTGGCAGCCCCCTCGATGGCCGAGGCCCTCAAAAAGAGCCACGGGCGCCTCTTCCCCACGGGCTGGATCGGCGTTTTGCGCGCCCTCCACAAGAACAATGCCCTCGATATGTTCCTGATTGCCGTCCACCCCGATATGCAGAGTGTGGGCATCAACGCCGTGATCCTCAACCACGTGATGCACAGCGCCTGGGAAAACGGCATTGAGTACGCCGAGACGGGACCGCAGCTGGAGACCAACGCAAAGATCCTCTCTCAGTGGAACATTTTTGAAAAGGAGCAGCACAAGCGCCGCCGCTGCTTTGTCAAGCCCCTGTAAGTAAAAAGGTCTGCCATTGGCAGACCTTTTTTCATTCCTTCATCGCGCGGAGGGCATCCAGCGCTTCCCCAATGCCGCCGACGGCGTCAATGAGGCCCGCCGCCACGGCGGCCTCCCCATCCAGCACCGAGCCGATGTCGTTGGCCAGCTCATCGGTGCGGAGCATCCGTGCGCGGAGGTCCTCCTCCGCGATGTGGGAGTGGGAGGAGATGAAGCGGAGGATGCGGTTTTGCATCCGCTCCAGGTAGTCGAAGCTCTGGGAGACCCCCAGCACCGTGCCGCTGGTACGGACGGGATGCACCGTCATGGTGGCGGAGGGGACGATAAAGCTCCGCTTGGCCGCCACCGCCAGCGGCACACCGATCGAGTGGCCGCCGCCGAGAACGACCGAGACGGTGGGCTTACGGAGCGAGGCGATGACCTCGGCAATGGCAAGGCCTGCCTCCACGTCCCCGCCGAGGGTATTGAGGAGGACGAGGATCCCCTCCACGCCCGCATCCTGCTCTAACGAGACAAGGAGCGGGATCAGATGGTCATACTTGGTGCTTTTTTGCGTGGTGTCAAGGAGCGAATGGCCCTCCACCTGCCCCACGATCGTCACGCAGAAGAATTTGTCACGCGGCGAGGGGATCGCCAGGGCGCCCATATCGCGGATCGCCTCGCGGGCCTCCCCCCGTTCTGTGCCTGCGGACTCACACTCTGTCATACCGTTTCCCCCTTTTTTCGTTTTTCTTCAGTTTTTCCAAAAATCTTCGCTTTTACTCATTTACAAATGCGGTTTTCGGTGCTATAATATACAAGGTAAGAATTATGTAAAAAGGAGATTACTTATGAAGGTTCTTGTTGAGACCTCCGCCCGTCACGTCCATCTGACGGCGGAAGACGTGGAGACGCTGTTCGGCGCCGGCCACACCCTGACCAAAAAGAAGGATCTGAGCCAGCCCGGCCAGTTCGCCTGTGAGGAGCGCGTGAAGGTCATTGGTCCCCGCGGGGAGATCAATGCCAGCGTCCTCGGTCCTGTGCGTCCTGCCAGCCAGGTGGAGCTTTCTCTCAGTGATGCGCGCGCCATCGGTGTGGCGGCGGCCATCCGTGAGAGTGGCGACATTGCGGGCACCGCGGGCTGCAAGCTGGTTGGCCCCTGCGGTGAGGTGGAGCTTGCCGAGGGCGTGATCGCCGCGCAGCGCCACATCCACATGACGCCTGCCGATGCGGCCGCTGCCGGTGTTTCCGACAAGCAGATCGTTTCGGTCAAGCTCGATACCCCCCGTCCCCTCACCTTTGGCGGTGTGGTCGTCCGTGTGAGCGAGAAGTTTGCACTGGCCATGCACATCGACACCGATGAGTCGAACGCCGCCGCAGCCGCGGGTGAGGTGTTTGGCGAGATCGTGAAGTAAGGTCGCACGCATTCCATCAAGTAAGCTAACAAAGGAGAAAGAATAATGAGCAACGTAAGTGAAGCCCCTTACGCAATGAGCACGGAAGTGCAGCACATGTGCGTGGTTACCAAGGGCCCCCACCACGGCCCCGCCCCCATTCCCGAGGAGGGCAAGTGGATCGAGGCCAAGCAGATCACCGATATTTCCGCCTATACCCACGGTGTGGGCTGGTGTGCCCCTCAGCAGGGCGCCTGCAAGCTCTCGCTGAACGTGAAGAACGGCATCATCGAGGAGGCGCTCGTTGAGACCATCGGCTGCTCCGGCATGACCCACTCCGCCGCTATGGCCGCTGAGATCCTGCCCGGCAAGACGCTGCTGGAGGCACTGAACACCGACCTTGTCTGTGACGCCATCAACACCGCTATGCGAGAGCTGTTCTTGCAGATCGTGTACGGCCGCAGCCAGT